>JAIUNA010000047.1 GCA_022565265.1 Roseinatronobacter sp.
GGGCCAAGAGGGGGGCGCGAGCGCCCCCCTTTTTACGTCTGCGAAGGCGCGCGCACGCTGGGACAATCGCGCCGTATTTCCCGCGTGTTCAACCCGGTAGCCACCAGCATGCACCGATCCCGCGCCTCGAAATAATAACCGCGCGCATACCACATCACAGCGCGGTCGATATCACCGCCCGATACCAGCCAGGCCCCGCGCAGGTAGCGGCCTGCATATGTCAAATTAACTTCCGGGTTCAGCAAATCTTCCGGACGGCCCTGAAAGCCCATTTGCCGGGCCGTCTGGGGCAGAACCTGCATCAGGCCCCAATAAGGGCCGTTGCGCGCCGAGGGGCGATAATTGCTTTCGCGCTGAATGACACGGTGTAACAGCGCCTCTGGGATACCGTGCATCTGCGCATAGCGCTGGACAAGGCGGCGCATCTCTGGCGTCTCTCCCGGATAAAGCGATGTCGGCGCGGCGGGCGCGCGGGTCACTTCGGCTTCGGGCTTTGCACAGGCCACAAGTGCCAGCGCCGCAACAGCGGCAAGAAGGGGCTTGATCATATCGCAGAGACCTTTCGGGACGCAGGGATGACGCCAATCTCATCAAGAGCGGCGTTCAACGCGTTGGTTTCAGGAATATTTTTGGATTTCAGGGCATCGAATCTGGCGCGCAGGCGTTCTTTTTCAGCACCCTTGCAGTCATTCCAGGGCCGCCCTTGCAGCCCCATTTCCAGAACATAATACGCGATGAAATGCGGCTTGTGCCCAGCCTGCAACAAGCGCGCATAGGCCGCATCTGTTCCCAGCGCGCGCAGCGCCTCGGCAGTCGTTATCCCCACTTGTGCCAAAGCCGCTTCCATAGCGGGGCCAAGATTGCGGATGGATGAAACAGGCGCGGACATCAGACCATGACATGTGACACCCCACTCCGGGGCAAGCTGGAGGAAGTGCTACCCCGACACCTGCACAGCGCCTAGAATATTTTGCTGCATGTCACCGGCACTGCCCGCCCATCGGCAAAAAACAGCCGATCCCGGTCAGAGCGGTACCTAAATCAATGCCCAATCCCGAAACCGGGTGGCGGGGGCTTCTGCCCCTGTTCGGGCGCGCGGCGCGCGTGCATCTGTTGCAGCGGCACGGGCGGTGGCGTGATCCGCGCCGGGCTTGGGCTTGGGGCTATCCATGTCTCTGTAATTCATCGTCCGACCTCTGGTTGTCTCGCTTTAGACACCAGCAAACAGCATCAATATGGCCGTCAATTGCCCGGTTTGCGGCGCAAACAGGGCAAATGGTGCAGGCAGCGTGGCGGGGTGCGCGCGCTCAGGCCAGATCACCCGCAGGCGTAATCTGGCTGCGCCCGCGCAAATAGGGGTGCAGCACTTCGGGCAGATCAACTCCGCCATCAGCGCGCTGGCCATTTTCGAGCACGGCAATGAGGCAACGCCCCACTGCCAGGCCAGACCCGTTGAGCGTATGGACAAATTCGGGCTTGCCCCCCTCGGCAGGCCGGAACCGCGCAGTCATCCGCCGCGCCTGAAAATCGCCACAGACAGAGACGCTCGAAATCTCGCGGTATTTGCCCTGCCCCGGCATCCAGACTTCGATATCGTGGGTTTTCTGCGCGCCAAAGCCCATATCCCCTGTGCACAGCACAATCGTCCGATATGGCAGGCCCAACCGCTCCAGCACTGTCTCGGCGCAACGGGTCATGCGGTCATGCTCTGCCAGACTGTCTTCGGGCCGGGTGATCGAAACCATCTCGACTTTTTCAAATTGGTGTTGGCGCAGCATGCCAGTGGTGTCTTTGCCCGCGCTGCCCGCTTCTGACCGGAAACACAGCGTGTGCGAGCAAAAGCGCAGGGGCAGCGCGCCACCGTCCAAAATCTCGCCCGCAGCGAAATTCGTCAACGTCACTTCCGATGTCGGGATCAGCCACCAGCCATTGGTGGTCTGATAGCTGTCTTCGGCGAATTTGGGCAATTGCCCGGTGCCATACATGGCCTCGTCACGCACCAGAACAGGGCTGTTCACCTCGCGCAGCCCGTGCTCTTCCACATGCAGATCCAGCATGAATTGCGCCAGCGCGCGGTGCAGCCGTGCCACTGCGCCGCGCAGCACGACAAAGCGCGCGCCCGACAGTTTGGCGGCAGTGGCAAAATCCATCTGCGGCGCGACCCCGCCAATCTCGAAATGCTCAACCGGCTCGAAGTCGAAGGCGCGCGGATTGCCCCAGCGGCGCAGTTCGACATTGCCGCTTTCATCTGCACCATCCGGCACTTCGGCCAATGGCAGGTTTGGCAGGGTTTCCAGCAGCGCGGCCAGTTGCGCATCGCCCTTGCGGGCATCATCTTCCAGCCGCGCAATATCGGCCTTTTTCTCGGCCACAAGCGCGCGCAAACGCTCAAATTCCGCGTCATCACCGCGTGCTTTCGCCGCGCCCACCTCTTTCGAGGCCGCATTCTGCGCCGCGCGTGCGGTCTCTGCCTCGGCAATCGCGGCGCGGCGATCTTGATCAAGCCTGAGAATCAAATTTGATTGAGCCTCAAGCCCCCTCCGGGCAAGCGCTGCATCAAATGCGGCGGGGTTTTCGCGGATGGCGCGGATATCGTGCATGGCGGCTCTCGTTCTTTTCTGGGCGGCAAATTCCGCTCCCTTATGCCGCAATGCGCCCGCGCGCGGAAGGCCCTCTTGCGCTGCGGCGAAGTTGCACGCTGCATCGCCGCCGGGAAAGATTGACCCAGACCAGCCAGAGCGGCTATTATATATCCATATGATGCCAGACAGGAGCTGCCCTTATGGATGGCAATGCGCTCGCGACAGATGCGAGCAGTGACCCCGCCCCTCACGCGGGATTGTTTGACAAGCCTATTTTCACCGATGCACAGGCCCGCGCCTTGGCGCAAGTGGGCGTGATTGATGTTGGGTCGAACTCGGTTCGCTTGGTTGTATTTGATGGTGCAGCCCGCAGCCCGGCATATTTTTTCAATGAAAAAGTACTGTGCGGGCTGGGGCGCGGGCTGGCAGAGACAGGCAAGCTGAACCCCGATGGCCGCGCCCGCGCCTTGGCCACGCTCAAGCGCTTTGCCCTGCTGGCGCGCGGCATGTCGCTAAGCAACCTGACAATGGTTGCAACCGCTGCCATGCGCGAGGCAGAAGATGGCGCGGAATTCCGCGCCCTGATCGAGCGTGAAACAGGGTTGCGCATGCGTGTCATAGAAGGCCCGGAAGAAGCCCGGCTTTCGGCGCAAGGCGTGCTGACGGGCTGGCCAGAGGCGCAAGGGCTGGTCTGCGATATCGGCGGCAACAGCATGGAACTGGCCGTGATCGGTGAGGGGTGCGTGCACAGCAATGTCACCTCCGGGCTGGGGCCGTTTCGTCTGCAACAGGTAGCAGGCGGCAAGAAAGGGCTGCGCCAGCATATTGGCGATACGTTGCTTGGCCTGCGCGAAGCGGTCGGCTCTCATCATGACGCGCTTTATCTTGTGGGCGGATCATGGCGCGCTATCGCACGTCTGGATATGGAACGGCGCGGTTATCCACTGAAAGTGCTGCATGAATACGCGATGACCCCAAAAGGCATCCGCAAGACGATCGACTGGATTGCAGACCAAGACCCCGCAAAACTGCGCGCCCTGACAGGTATTTCGCCAGAGCGCATGAGCCTGATTCCTCTGGCCGCGCAGGTTTTGCGCCAATTGGTGCATGTCTTCAGCCCTAAGCGGGTCTATGTCTCCAGCTATGGCATTCGCGAGGGCATTTTATACGAACAGATGCCGCAAGCCCTGCGCAGACGCGATCCGCTGATAGAAGCCTGCCACTTCATGGAACATTCCAGCGCGCGCATTCCCGGCTTTGGCAAAAAACTTTATGAATTTCTGCTGCCGCTTTATCGCAACCGCCCGCCAGAGCGGCTGCGCCTGATTCGCGCGGCTTGTCTGCTGCATGATGTGAATTGGCGCGCCCACCCCGATTACCGGGCCGATGCCTGCTTTGACACCACAACCCGCGCCAATCTTGGCGGGCTTGATCATCAGGGGCGTGTCTATCTGGGAATAGCGCTGATGCACCGCTACAAGACGAGTGGCATGCGCCCGCGCATCAAAGATATCGCTGGGCTGCTGACGGAAAAAGATCTGGCAGAAGCCAAAATGCTGGGCCGCGCGCTGCGCTTCGGGGCCATGTTCTCTATGGATGGGCCGGAAAATGCCGGAGAATTGCGCTATTACCCCAAGAAAGCGGTGTTGGAGCTGGTGCTGGAACGCGACATGAAAGCGCTTTTCACCGAAGTGGCAGAACAACGCTTTGTGGCACTTGCCAATCAGATGGATGCCACGGCAAAAGTGCGGGTGCGCAGGAATTACAATTCGAACGGCGGCACGGAGGGCGACGCCTCTTCATCACCCCTTGGCACAGATTGATCCGCCTGCGGTGGCGTGGTCGCGCGCCGCCGGATCAGAATATCGCCATTGGGCAGAATTTCGGGTGGGTGATACTGCGTCATGCCGCGCAACTCGTCCAGAAAGCGCTGGATCTCAGGCTCCAGCGCTGAAAATCCGCGCTCAAGCTCGCGCAATTGCGGCTCGGCCTCGGACAAAAACCCCCGTAATATCCGCTCAAACATCTCACTGAGGGATAGCGCGCCTTTGTCTTGCGGCGCCTCTTGCGGTGGGCTGTAAGGCTCTGAGGATAAGGGCAAGGCAAATCGCCCTGACAGGGCCAAGGCCGCGCTGAGGCTGACGACGATAAGAAACCTGTGCATAGACCCAGCATACCGTGCAAACTGATCGCGCGCCAGTGGCTTGCGACAAGTCGCTCTGCCATCATCGCGCCTGCGCGGGTATTTCAGGCCGCGCGGTTTTGCTGGATATGTTCCCAAGCCAGATTGAGATCGCGCAAACGATGCTCGGCCAGCTTTACAGCCTCCTCCGGCACACCCCGCGCAGCCAGACGGTCTGGATGGGTTTCGCGCACAGCGCGCCTGTAGGCGCGCCGAATCTCGGCCAAGGGCGCATCCGGGCTGACATCGAGCACATCATAAGGATCGGGCGCAATATCCCCCACAAACCGCGCGCGCAGACAAAGGAACCACCGCTCAGACAGGCCGAAAATCTCGGCCACATGACGCAAGAAGGCCTCTTCCAGCGGGTGAAACACGCCATCCGTCATGGCAACTTCGAACAACCCCTCCATCAGATCCATCAAGACAGGATCGCGCGGCGGGAACATGGCTGCAATCTTGCGCGCATAAAGATCGAACCCGGCCACATCCTGCCGCGCCAGATTGAACACCCGTGCGGCGGCGGCCTCATCTTCAGGGGCAATGGTGAATATGCGCCGGAATGTGGCCACCTCGCCGCGCGTGACAGCGCCATCCGCCTTGGCAAGCTTGGCCCCCAGAGCAATGACAGCGATGGTAAAGGCCACAGTGCGTTCAGGAGGGGTGCGCAGCCGCTCGAACACATGGCTCAGCGGCTCTCCCTGACGCAGCGCGCGCAGCGCGTCACTTATGCGAGACCAGATCGACATAAGAGCAATCTATCAGACAAAAGGGGGGGCGGCTGCAAGGCAAATCATCGCAGGCAGGCAGGGAAGATTGGGGGGCTGCCGCCCCCCTACGCCCCCTGCCTCAAGGGGGGCACGCCCCCCTTGAGAAACCCCGTGGATATTTGGGCCAAGATGAAAGCCCGCTCAGGATACTGCGGCCGCGAGAGTCTGACGACGGCCAACAAGTTCCTCGGCCACAAGGAAAGCCAGTTCGAGGGATTGGCTGGCATTGAGCCGGGGGTCGCAGGCCGTATGGTAGCGCTGTGAGAGATCCTCATCCGTGACAGCGCGCAAGCCGCCTGTGCATTCGGTTACATCCTTGCCCGTCATTTCGAAATGCACACCGCCAGGGATGGAGCCTTCGGCATTGTGGACGGCAAAGAATTCGCGCACTTCGCGCAGTACGGATTCGAATGGCCGCGTTTTATAGCCGCTTGAGGATTTGATCGTGTTTCCATGCATGGGGTCGCATGTCCAGAGTACATTTGCGCCCTCTTCCTGCACCGCACGGATCAGGCGCGGCAGATGATCGCCCACCTGCCCTGCCCCGAAACGCGCGATCAGTGTCAGGCGGCCCGGTTCATTTTCGGGATTCAGCCGGGCGATCAGGCGTTTGAGATCATCGGTCGAGATGGTGGGGCCGCATTTCAGCCCGATGGGGTTTTGCACACCACGGCAGAATTCGACATGCGCGCCATCGGGCTGGCGTGTGCGGTCGCCAATCCAGAGAAAATGGCCAGAGCCTGCCACCGGCAAGCCAGAGGTCGAATCGATCCGGCAGAAGGCTTCTTCATATTCCAGAAGCAGGGCTTCATGACTGGTATAGAAATCCACCGAAGACAGTTCTTTGCTGGTATCCGAAGTGATGCCGGCTGCGGTGAGGAAATCGAGCGTATCGGTGATGCGATCTGTCATCTCGCGGTAGCGCTGTGCCTTTTCGCCATCGGCAAAACCCAATGTCCAGGCATGGACGCGGTGCATATCGGCATAGCCGCCCTTGGAGAAGGCGCGCAACAAGTTGAGGCTGGCCGCAGCCTGCGTATAGGCCTGTAACATGCGCGCGGGATCGGGATTGCGCGCCTCTGGTGTGAAATCGAACCCGTTGATGATATCTCCGCGATAGCTGGGCAATTCCTGATCGCCAATCCGCTCCAGCGGGGCAGAGCGCGGCTTGGCAAACTGCCCGGCCATGCGCCCCACTTTCACCACTGGAACTTTCGCGCCATAGGTCAGCACAATCGCCATCTGCAGCAACACCTTGAAAGTGTCGCGAATGCTGTCTGCCGTGAATTCGGAGAAGCTTTCCGCGCAATCACCGCCCTGCAGAAGAAACGCCTCGCCCTTGGCGGCAGCCCCCAGCTTGCGCTTGAGCGCGCGCACTTCGCCTGCAAAGACAAGCGGGGGATATTTCCCCAGTTGTGCCTCGACCCCATGCAGCGCGGCTTGATCAGTATAATCGGGCATTTGCACCCTTGGCCGCGTGCGCCATGTCGATTTTGTCCAGCCCTGTGTCATGGGTGCCTCCGGGAGCGATAAATTGGCGATGCGCCGTTAGCGGTCGCACCTGTCGGTGTCTCTATACAAAAGGCTGTGCAGGCATGCAAATACGATTGCCCTTGCGCGCACTGCGGAAAATTGATTGTGTCGCGCTAACCAGAGCTTGAGATATGCCTGAGACACATTCCACACTTTCCGCTTTACAAACATCACGCCCTGCGGGCGGCGCAGGAAAACATGTGGTCTTCCTGCTGCTGGAACGATTCACGCTCATGGCGCATGCGGCAGCCATAGAACCCTTGCGCCTTGCAAACCGCGTTGCCGGGCAACCACTTTATTCGTGGCAACTTGTCAGCGAGAGCGGGCATTCGGTGCGCTGCTCGAATGGCAGTGAAATTACGGTCTCTGGCGGGCTGGAGGATTTGCCTGCGGATGCCATGATCTTTGTCTGCGGCGGGGTGGATGTGCAGCGCGCAACCACGCCTGCGATCCTGTCCTGGCTGCGCAAGCGCGCGCGCCATGGAAATACGATTGGCGGTATTTGCACCGGGGCCTGGACTTTGGCTAAAGCGGGGCTGCTGAACGGATATCGGGCAACAATCCATTGGGAAAATCACGACGCATTGATAGAGGATTTCCCGGATATTGAACTGACACGTGCTGTCTTTGTGATCCATGGCAAGCGCCTGACATCTGCCGGCGGTACAGCGCCACTGGATATGATGCTGACAGTTCT
This sequence comes from Roseinatronobacter sp., assembly GCA_022565265.1. Taxonomy (GTDB): domain Bacteria; phylum Pseudomonadota; class Alphaproteobacteria; order Rhodobacterales; family Rhodobacteraceae; genus Roseinatronobacter. Next base: position 7,765 of record JAIUNA010000047.1, read on the forward strand.
GACCACAGCGCAAGGGGCCGATCTGGCGCATTCAGTCGCCGATCAACTGATCTATTCTTCAATTCGCACCAATCGTGACACGCAGCGCCTGTCCATCCCCGCGCGTATCGGGGTGCGCCATCCCAAGCTGGGGCGGGTGATTGAATTCATGGAAAGCCATATCGAAACGCCGATCAGCCCGGCAGAGCTGGCGGATGCTGCGGGCATGTCCACCCGCCAGCTGGAACGCTTGTTCCGGCGCTATCTGAACAAAAGCCCCAAGCGCTACTATATGGAGCTGCGGTTGGAACGTGCGCGAAACCTGCTTATGCAAACCGATATGAGCGTAATCTCTGTAGCGCTGGCAACGGGCTTCACCTCACCTTCGCATTTTTCCAAATGCTACCGCGCCCATTATGAAACAACCCCGTATCGCGAGCGTGGCGCACATCCAAGCCGTGATATGGACAGCTAAAGCATGTCGCGCAAAACTGGGAACCGGTTTTGCGCAAAAAGACATGTCACCACTCTAGCGCATAGCTTAGCACATTGGTTTTCCGGGGGGACGTACCGGGCGAAAACAGTTTGACACAGCTAATTGCGTGCATGCGCATGTACATGATGCGAGACCCGGCGCAGAACATTTACCCAAAAGCCCAAAGCCCCTGCTGATCGGGCGCTTGAGACCAGAAAACGCCTGTGGCCAGCAAATCACATCGCGCCAGATTGCAGCTATCGGCCTTGCGCGGACAGGATGACAGCCAAAACAGCATCACGCCCCACCAAGCTGCAATAAACTACCGCGCCGCAGACTACGACCACGCCGATGCAGGCTTCAAAAGCTACGCCCGGTTGTAGCGCCGCGCGTCGCCAGCTTCAGAAATCCTGAATATCTGCATCCGCAACAAGCTCTTGCAAGCGCAGTTCTGCCAAATCGCTCAGACGACGGTCAAACACAATTCCCAAAACCTGATCATCACTCGGCTCTTCGTCAAATTGCAACTGGCGGGCACAAAGCATCAGAACAATGCGCTGCCCGGCTTCGACCAGATTTGTCGAAATGCCATAACGATCAAGGCGCGCGAGTTCGAGAGCCTCGGTGCGGGGAATATCATTGACCAGCGCCTCGCGCTGTTGCAACGCCCCTTCCGGGAGGCCGCGCGCGAAAGGCGCAAGTTGCGGGCATGTCAGCGCATCGCGGGATATCGCAGCCAACAGGGCAGCCGTACTGGCCCCGTCAGGATCGGGCAGGGCCAGACGCTTATATGTCAGCTGCACCCGGTCTGGCGGAATATCGCGGCTGCTGTCTTTGGCGCGCAGTTGGAAATAGGCAAACACCTCTGGCCCCATATCAATAGGGCCAACGATCTGGCCGGGGCTGGCCGTGGCAAGCGGCCCACGGATCTGGGCGGGCAGGTTGTCCATTGCCACCCAGTCGGGCAGCATCCCGCCTTGATCGCGCGACCCGGCAAGCGAAAACTCGCGCGCTATATCGGAAAACTCTGCGCTGGTGGTCGCGGCCTCGATCATGCCCATGATCTGCGCAACAGGTTCGGCAAATTGCGGATCAGTGGGCAGGAAGATTTCTGAAATCATCACCCGTTCCCGACCCAGGATAGCGGAGATATCGCGCGCGCGCTCGGCATCGGCGGGGCCGACCTGCACCAATGGCGGCAGGCGCTGTGCCACAACCTTGCGCCACAACAACCCCGCTTCGACAAAGGCAACAATCGTTTCACGCGCGACGCCGCCCTCTGCCAGTGCCGCCACAAACTCATCAGAGGTCAATTCCGCACGCGAGGCGAATTCGGCAATGCCCTCGGCAATCTCATCACTATTTACCCGAATATTCAGTCGGCGCGCCTGATCGCGCTGCACGGCCTCTTGCGTCAGGCGCAACAGCGCTTCTTCGCGCAAATCGCCGCCGCCAGAGTTGAGCAAGGTCAGAAAGCTGATCCGCTGCTCTATATCGAAATTCGTGATGATCCGGTCATTGACCTTGCGCACCGGCGCGAACGGGTTTTGTGCCTGCGCCACAGGCGCAGTGGCCGCCCAGACAAGCAAGGAGACCATCAGCGCCAAGCCCGAACGCATCAGCAGTGATGTTCTGAAAACAAGCATAAGTGTCTTTCCGTTTTCTTGCATTTGCACCATCAGAGGCGCTTTGTCAGCAGTTACACGTTTTGACGCACATTGTCATTACACTTGCGCACAAGCGCAAGCACAAGCCCCAATGCGCATCACATCTCATTGCACATCCTGCGCGCCCGCGACGGGTTGCCCCCAATGCCAAGAATATCGATGCTTAGCCCAAAGGATGTGCGCGGTGTGGGCGTGGTGGCCGATGCGAATTGCCGTTCCAGCCCCAAGGACATCCGCAGGCATTCATTTTCGTAATCCATTCCGAACATGGCGCGGGCGGCGCGTTTCTGGGCAATGTCATAGCGCCAACCAAGTCGCGCCGTCCACATCTCGTCCAGCGCGCGCGCCCCCTCGAAACTCCATTCCGAGGCAGATTGCGCACGCCCTTCAAACGGGTTGGCGTTGATGCGCATATAGCTGGTGGACAGACTGTGCTGCTCACCCGTCCAATCAAGTTCCAGCGCCGTGCGCTGCAAACTGAAATCAGACGAGATATGCGAGCGGGTTGCAAATTCGAGGCCATATACGGTGCCGATACTGGCCGCCACCAGCCAATCCGACGCGGCACCCGCCAGGGGCGATTCAGGGGAGAATTGCCCAAGATCACGCCCACGCCAGACCCGCCCCAGCGTCAGGCGGCTAGACCAGCCCTCTGGGTCGTGCCGTGTCAGGCTAATGCCCAGATTCGCGCGCGTTCCGCCCTCGCGGATATCGCGCCCTGCAAAACGATCAAAGCTGAAAAGATTTCCCTCATCCAGCTCTGGCAGGCGGCTTGCCTCATTGGGCAAATTCTGCAAGCGGTTGCGCCCCAAGACAACTTGGGCAACCGGCTCGATCACATAGGCCACCCCGCCCGGTCGTTGCGCAGCAGGGGCCATCGCAATTCCGCCATAAGATTGGGGGTTATGCGCGAAGACGAGCGCGGCAAGCCGACATCATCTGATACTTGAAACTGATCAAGCCCCAGATGCAAACCAACCGCCCCCAACACCCCGCCAGCCAGTACCGCATCCCTGCGCCATTCGAGATCTAGGCTCAGACGGGCCATTTCGCGCGGGCGGGGATCGGCGGGAACAACGGGTGTAATGCTTTGCTCGCGCCGGTGGATATGCGCCTCCAGCCGAAATGCACCGATCCCGCCTATGCCCGGAATATCCCGGCGCTGTTCAAGCAGCGCCTGCCCGACACGGTTGGGCAAAGCCGCGTTCACCTCGGCCAGACGCAGCGAACGGAACTGCAACGCCTGCACGTGAATCCGCTGGTCACGGCGAACACGTTCCAGCGTTATCTCATTGGTCAGGCGTGCATCATCAGTGCCATAATCTTCCAGAACCTGCCGGTCAGAGGGTTGGATCAGATTGAAACGCAGCTGATACCCCTGCCCCAGCACAAAATCCCCGGAGATATTGGCCGCCGCGCGAATACCACCCGGCACGATCGAATCACGCGCGACAAGCCCGCCAAGTTCCAGCATTCCCGATGCGAAAGCTTGCCGATACCGAAACTCCAGCGCCCGTGTTCCCAAAGTGCCGATGAAAGGTGTCAGTAACAGATCACGATCTTGGGACAGCACGATGAAATAGGGCGCGCGCAGCCCCAGCCCATGCTTGGTGTCAAACACAAAGCGCGGGCTGAGAAACCCTGTCGCACGCTCCAGCCGCGGATCAGGAATGCGCAGCCGCGGAATATAGACAACCGGCACGCCAAACAGGCGAAACTGGGCATTCTCAAAGTAAATCTGCTTGGTCTCGTCATCATGCACAACCCGGCGCGCGCGGATTTCCCAAAGCGGGGTCGGGCGCGAGGCGCAGATTTCACAAGACGAGGCGATGACAGAGTTCATCTCTGTGAATCGCGCATCCACCCGGTTGATGGAATGGGCCGCGATCTGCAACTGCTGATCATAAACAACCCGCGCAGATCGGATCAAACCTTGCGTGAATCCCTCCGACAGCTCGGCCTGATCGGCAAGAATGACCACCTCATCGCCTTCGGTCAAAACGATCGGGCCTTCGATCACCAAACGCCCGCTTGCGCGCTCATAGATCACCCGCCGCGCCTGAAGTCGCGTGCGGCGCATCAGAGCCTCGACATTGCCTTCGGCAATCAGACGGTCGGGGCCATCAAGATACAGGCTGTCGGCAACCAGCGTCGCAAATTCCCCCACAGGGCCAGAATTTTGCGCGGCAAGAGGGGATGCAATCACAGCACAGAAAAACCATACGGCAACCGCCCTGACCAAAGGGTCAGCGAGCTTGCGGAACATCTGCCCTGCCGGATGCCAAAAGGGCATCACCCCTCCTCCAAATTCAAAAGCAATCCCCAAGCCAGCAATACCGTAGCCACAGGCAACCCCCAAGCCGCGAGCACTACGGGAATCTGTCCGCTTTCACCAAGAACCTGCGCAAAGTTACGCAGAAAGAACAGGCTGAATCCAGCCAGAATCGTGATCAGCGCCCTCAGACCTGCCGTTCCCGCCCGCATATGGTGGACACTCAGCGCCAATGCGAGGATCATCATCCCACATAACATGACAGGCAAGGCCAGTTCCATGTTCAACCGCATGCGATGAGGCAGCGCAGCAAAGCCCGCGCGCTCCAGCGTGGCAATGAAAGCGGGCAATTGCGCGAGGGGAATCGCGCGCACCTGCGCGAAACTGTCTCGGATCTGTTCCGGTGTCAGATCGGTGGCAACGGATTTCTCGGCAAGATACTCCGCCGATTGTTCGGGGTTGAGGGCAGAGAGGTTCCAGATTTTCACCTCTTGCAACAGCCACTGTCCGGGCCGCAATTGCGCCGTCTGCGCCTGCAATCGCAGCGATACGCCATCCACCTCATGAAAGACCAGAAATGTCACATCACGCAGCAATGTTCCTGTGGCCTCTGCGGTGGTTGCGTGAATGACTGTCTGCCCCTGCGAATCCGCCTGCCGCAGCCACAGCCCCTCTTCCACCAAGGCGACAGCGCTTGTCGGCCCGTCGCGCAATTGCGCAAGGCTGCGTCCGTATTCGCGCGACGCGCTGGCGACAAGCGGGTTCATCACGGCGACAAAGCCAATGCTTGCAACCAAAACCACAAGCACCGGCAACAGCATCAGACGCGGAAGCGAGCGGCCTGTAGCCCGGATCACCACAAATTCCGAAGACCGCGACCAGCCCAAGCCCACCCAAAGCGCCGACAGCATCAGCACCAGAGGCGCGATCTCGTAAAACCCTTCTGGCAAATTCAGGGATGACAGCCGCAAGACCTGCCCAAAGCTCACGCTTTGCCCCGCAAGGCGGCGCATCTGCTCGACCATGTCCAAAAGCAGCAACATTCCCAGAAAGACACCCGTGACCATCAGAAAGCTGGCCCCAAGCCGGGCCAGCAGGTAGCGCTCTAGGATCATGCCTGCCCCCGCAATCGTATGCGGCGCGGAATGCTTGCATGCACAAGCATTGCCACAACCAGCGCCAACCCAAGGCCCACGGGCACAAACGCCAACCCCGCGCGCGCGGCATTTTGCAGCGCAAGCCCGGATGTGGCATTGCCAACAAGCTGGATCAACGCCAAGGCCACAATCGCGCCCAAAACCTGCCGCCACGCACCCAATCGGCTGAACTGGCCCAAAAATACCGCCGCAAAACCAATCAGCGACGTGACCACAGCCAAAAGCGGTTGAGCATTGCGCGACATCCATTCAAACCGCGCTTCGGCATATGTCAGGCCCATTTCTGCCAGAAATTCCGCATCCGCTTCGCGCAAGACCGATGTTGGCAATTCGCGCACATCCGTTCCCCGCCCCGCCGGGCCGATCAGGGCACCCACATCATAGCTCAGATCATCAAAGGCGATGGTCGTAAGCCGGTTGCTGGCCTCGGTATGGATCAAGGCCACACCATTGAGCATCACCAGCACAGGCCCTTGCGGCCCCGGAACCAGCAAAGCGGAAGCCGCGCTATATTCAACCCGCGTGCCGCGCGTGCGCGAATCGGCCAGAAACACATCCAGCAATTTGCCCTCAGGTGTCACATCGCGCAGGAACACCACGATCCCATCCGCAGGCTCCAGAAACTCGCCTGCGCGCAGCAGGCGCGCCGTGATATTTTCTGCGATCTGCACTTGCCGTTCGGCCAGTTGCGCACGGGACAATGGCATCAGCACATGCATCAGCGCTGCCAGCATCTCGGCAACAATCACGCCAAACACACCAACCGGGCGCAGCATGCGTGCATAGGACAGGCCAGTGCCTTGCAAGACCACCATCTCATTGTCGCGTGTCAGGCGTATGGCCACATACACAGCCGCTGCAAAAGCCGAAAGCGGCAGTACCACGCGGATCACATTGGGCAAGGTCAGCACCGAGAGTTCCAGAAACACCCAGAAACTCTGCCCATCCCCGATAAGCGCATCGAACAAGCGCGCGGCACGATTGACCCAATAGACAGAAACCAGAACCAGCGTGAAAAACGCAAAAACAGTGATCAACTGCGCAAGAAGATATCTGTCAATCCGACTCACCCGCGCAAAACCCCGTCAATCCGCTACGGTTTCAGCCTACCCCCCCCTGCCCCGGAAGAAAAGCCGCTCTCAAAGCTATCGCAACTGTTCTACCGATTCAGGTGATGGGCCATACTGGCCTATCAGGGGCCGGCACGGCTCAGCGATGGCGCCGGGCTGCAAGAACCGGGCCTTGGCCCTGCTCCTGAATCACCACAACCACAGATTCTGCACCATCCACCTTCACTGTCGTGCGAAACGGCTCTGCACCATCCCAGATATCAATATGGTTCCATGCGGTGACGATATTGCGATAGGTCACAACACGCCCCGAATTCTCGCCTGCAAGAATTTCGACAGTCTCTGAATCGCGGTAGCGCACAAGCTGTACATCCGCAGCATAGGCAAGCCCCTTTTCGGCAACTGCCTCTATCATCATCTCTGCACCGGCCCCCCGCGACAGTGTCAGCCGCACGCCATTGGGCGCAAACCGCATGCCCAGATGTGTCGCAATCGTGCCCATCACCTGCACATGAGACGAGCCTTTGACCTCATCAAGGCCGCCCACGATCATCTGGGGTGTATAGACAGAGGCACGGCCCTTGGCACGGGCGTAATCCTGTTGCCGTTTGCTGAATTGTGGCTGGCCGAAACTATCCGTCCAGCCAATGTAATCCCAGTAATCCACATGCAGCGCCAGCGCGATCACATCCTCACGGTCAGCGAGGGTTTCCAGCAGCTGATCGGCAGGCGGGCAGGCCGCGCAGCCCTGAGAGGTGAACAATTCCACCAATACCGGGTTTTCCTGCGCGCCAACCGATGTCGCAAAACCGAGCGCTGCCAGCAGCAAGACCCGAAAGCGATAATCCAGTCGCATAAAACCATCCCGGTTGTTGACATGGCGCTGATCTAACCATGCACAGTGCGGGGGGCCAATCAAGGTTTTGAGAGAATATGAAAGCGCGACAAGTTCGCCACACAACCGCCGCGCCGGCCTGCTTGCGCAAAAAATTGTGCACAACGGTATACAGACACCGGAATTTGCTTGATTGGCCTTGGTCTATAGGGGTAAGGCAGGGGCAGCAACACCCCTTTCAACCCCAAGGGAGGCCACAGCCCCATGACCATCATTGTCGGAAAAGACAGCGCAGCTACGCGCAAGACCCTGACAGCAGGCGACAAGAGTTTCGCCTATTACTCGATCCCGGCAGCCGAAGCCGCAGGGCTTGGCGAATTTTCCAAACTTCCCGCCGCGCTGAAAGTCGTGCTGGAAAACATGCTGCGCTTTGAAGATGGCAACACGGTGACAGTGGACGATATCAAGGCCTTTTCAGACTGGGGCAAGAATGGCGGCCAGAACCCGCGCGAAATCGCCTATCGCCCGGCCCGCGTGCTTATGCAGGATTTCACCGGCGTCCCCGCCGTGGTGGATCTGGCGGCAATGCGCGACGGGATCAAGGCCCTTGGCGGCGATGCACAGAAGATCAATCCTCTCAACCCTGTCGATCTGGTTATCGACCATTCGGTGATGATTGATGAATTCGGAAATCCGCGCGCCTTCCAGTTGAATGTCGATCGCGAATACGAACGCAACATGGAGCGCTACACCTTCCTGAAATGGGGTCAGGGCGCGTTCAACAATTTCCGCGTTGTGCCACCGGGAACCGGCATCTGCCATCA
>JAIUNA010000048.1 GCA_022565265.1 Roseinatronobacter sp.
ACCAGCCGCGTCAGATCCTGCACCGAGCGCGCGCGCGAGGTGACGCTAATCCGCATCACGGCATCAGAATCGGAATCGGCCTTGATAATGCGGGGTTCATCCACACCCGCAGGCAAAGTGTTGCGAATGCGCCCGATCGCATCGCGGATATCGGTTGCGGCCACATCAATATCAGTCGCATCGCTAAATTCAGCCACCACCTGCGAACGCCCGAAACGCGAGGTGGATGATATCGCCTGCACCCCCGCCACACGGCCCACAGCCCCCTCTATCCGGCCCGAGATTTCGCGGTCTATCGTCTCTGGCCCCGCGCCGCTGAATTGCGTGGTAATGGTGATAACGGGCCTGTCCACATTGGGCAATTCGCGCACTTCCACGGCAAACAACGCCGCAAGCCCGGCAATCACAATCAAGGCGCTGAACACAAAGGCCAGTATCGGGCGGCGCACAAATAACGCTATGCCCGATTTCGCAAGGCTGCGCAGCTCTTCGGGGTTTGTCTCGGCGGGCTGGGTCTTTTCCATGCAAATCCCCTCAGATATCGGGCTGTACGGGTGCCCCGGCCTCAGCGCGCGGGCCATCAAGCGCGGCTGGCTGCACCGGATCGCGCAGCGTTCCAACATCCACCGCCGCACCGGGGCGCAGGTTTTGCACCCCTTCCAGAACCACAACCTGCCCCTCGGCCAGATCAGCACGCAGCAAAACGGCATCATCGCGGCGCTGGACAATCTCTATCGCCACACGCTGCGCGCGGCCTTCACTATCCACCGCCCAGACAAAAGCCCCGCCCCTGTCCCATTGTATGGCCAGCGGATCAATCACAGGCAGCATCTCGCCCGCCAGTGGCACCGAAATTCTAAAGGCCATACCGGGGCGCAGTTTGTCGCCCTCATTGTCTATCTCGCCCTGAATACGCAGGGTACGATTGGCATCATCCACCCGTGCATCCAGCGCGCGCACCCGCCCCAAAAGAGTATCCTGCACCCGCGATAGCGGGCTTACATCCAGCAGATCCCCTACGGCAATCTGGCCCACAAACTGCTCTGGCACATCAAATTCCATCAACAGGGTGCTGCGGTCATCCATGCGGGCAATCTGGGCATTGGCGGCAAGCTGATTGCCCGGCTCGACCGTCACAATCCCGATCCAGCCGGAAATGGGCGCGATAATCTGGCGGCGGCGCAATTCCAGTTCGGCATCGCGCAAATCCAGCTCGGCACGGCTGACGGCCAAATCCACCTCGCCAATCTGTACCTGCGTGGCCGCCCCGCTTTGGCGCAACTGCGCCACACGGGCCGCACGGGCCTCGGCATCGCGCAGGCCCAGTTCGGCGCGCGCAAGGGCCAATTGCTGCACATCCGTATTCAGCCGCGCAATCTCGCTGCCCTCTTCCACCCAATCGCCAGAATTTATAAACACCTCTTCCAGCGTGCCCGACACTTCCGATGTCAGGATCACAGAACGCAGGGGCCGGGCCGTGCCAATGGCATCTATGCGCATGCGCGCCTCGGCCAATGTTACTTCCTGCCCGATCACGCGTTGCGCGCCCATGCCACCGCGCGCACCCGGCCCACCGCCGCCGCTGGCGGCCGGGGCCTCTGCCACAGGCAGGCCAAGCGCGCGCATGGGCGCAAGCAGCCCCGCGCGCTCCAGAACAGGGTGCGAGGCGGGCAGAAACACCGCCCAGGACACAACACCCACACAGGCAAGTGCCACACTCAGTAAGACAGTGGTTGCAAGTTTTTTCATGCTGCCGGTCTTATGTTAAGGGCCAGAGAGGATCTTGAGGCACGTTAGCTAAACTACGTAGTCTGCTTTACCCCAAAGGGAAACACAAAGCCGTGATTGCGCCATTTTGCGGCTTTTGCCTGCTCTTGCGGCAACACGGCTTGCTGTCAGACAGGGGCTTGGATAATATTAACAAATGAAACAGGTAATTCAGTTTATCTGTTTTTTTCTGTAAGAAGGGCTTACATTATATGTCCATCCGCCTGCTGAAAACCCTGATTGCCGTGGCCGATCACAAGACATTTGGCGCGGCGGCGGATGCCGTATTCATTACCCATGCCGCCGTAAGCCAGCAAATGCGCGCGCTGGAGGCTGAGTTGGGGCTGGTCGTGTTCGATCGCAGCCGCCGCACACCCGAACTTTCGCCCCTTGGGCGCAGCCTTGTGGCCCGCGCGCGCAAGATCGTGGCCGAATATGACAATCTCGTACCCGCATTGCTCAATGATGACGGGTTTCAGGGCGAATTGGGACTGGGCGCCGTGCCCACCACCCTGACAGGGCTGGCCCCTGCGGCCATGTCAATCATGCGGGCCAAATATGGCGGGCTGCGGCTCCGCATCCACCCCGCGCTCACAGCAGCCCTGCTCACCGCGATAGAGCGGGGCACGCTGGATGTCGCCCTTATCAGCAAACCTGTCATCCTGCCCATCGGGCTGCACTTTCTGGAAATCGCCCAAGAGCCGCTCTGCCTTGTCACATCCACCGAGATATCAGACACAGACCCGATTCATATCTTGCAAAAACAACCCTTCATCCGGTTCAACCGCGATGCCGTTGTCGGCACGCTGATTGAACACTGGCTGCAAAACACCGCCACGCGCGTTACAGAGGCAATGGAGCTGGAAACGCTGGAAGCGATTTCCAGCATGGTGCATGCCAATCTGGGTGTGTCCATCCTGCCCGCGCCCTGCGTGCCCAATCCGGGCGCAGTGCCCCTGCGCTGGCTACCGCTCGAAAATGCGCCCCGCCGCGCCCTTGGTCTGGCCTATGCCAAAGACACGTTGAAAATCCGCGTAATCGAAGAATTGCACGCCGCCTGCTGCACTGCCGCCCACACTGCGGCGCAGCCATGAGCGGGGGTGAGATTGGCTTCATTCTGGCCGGGGCCTTTGCGGGCGGCCTGATCAACGGGCTGGCAGGCACGGGAACCGCGCTTTTCGCACTGGGGTTTCTGATGGTCGCGCTCAATCCGCTTAGCGCAGTGGGCGTGGTGGTGCTGATGTCGGTTGTCACCGGGCTGCAAGGGCTGTGGGAGGTGCGCGCGGCCCTGCGCGAGAATATGGCGCGGCGCCTGCGCTTCATCCTGCCGGGGTTGGTAGGGGTTCCGGTGGGGGTGCTGCTGTTGCGCCATATGGATGCAACTGTTCTCAAACTGCTTATTGCGGCGCTGCTGATCCTCTATGGCGGGTTTTTCAGCTTTCGCGCCACGTTGCCGAAATTCGAACGCCGCACCCCGGTTCTGGACAGTATGATGGGGTTTTCAGGCGGGTTTCTGGGGGGTATGGCCGGGCTTTCGGGTGCGTTGCTGGTCATCTGGCTATCTATGCGGCCTTGGCCCAAGGCCGAAACGCGCGCGGTTCTGCAACCGTTCAACGTGGCCATTCTGGGGCTGACAGCGCTGATGCTGTGGCACAATGGGGTATATGATGCCACCACGATGACCGCGTTTTTCATCGCCCTGCCCGCATCCTTTCTGGCGGTGCAGATCGGGCTTTGGCTGTTCCGCCGCATATCCGACACAGCCTTTCGGCGCTTGCTGATTGGGCGGTCGCTCTTGCTGGGGCTGGGGACATTGGCCTCGGTGCTTCTATAGCCCCGCTTGCGGCGGGGATATCAGCCTTTTAGCCAAGGCCTCAGATTTTGCCCATCTCGCTTAGCACGCTGCGGGCAATGCGGAAACTGTCCACCATGGCAGGCACACCCGCATAAACCCCCACTTGCAGCAGAATTTCCTTAATTTCCTCTGCCGTAACCCCGTTATTGACAGCCCCGCGAATATGCGCCGCCAATTCGTGCTGGCGGTTCAGCGTGGCCAGCATGGCGATATTGATGGTCGAGCGGGTTTTGCGATCCAGCCCCTCGCGCCCCCATGTCGCACCCCAGCAATAGCTTGTGACCATTTCCTGACAATCGCGCCCGAAATCATCGGCATTGGCCAAAGCGGCATCCACATAGGCATCGCCCAATGTTTCGCGCCGGATTTCCAGCCCTTTGTCATACAGCGCCTTGTCCATCACATATCCCTTTCTGTTGCGTGTCAGATACTGGCCCGTCATAGGGCCAGCGCGGGAAAGATGCACCTGTTTCTCTCCGTCCACCCCCGGCAGGGCCGCGCGCTATTCTGCCGCGCGCAGCGGTGCAGAGGGTGGCAAGGGTGTCCCAAGCTGCAAGGGCAATTGCCGTTCCTGCACCTCTGGCTCCGGCTCTTCCCAGATCAGCTCTGCCCCTTTGGCGCGGCGCATCTGGCGTTCCAACGCGCGATCACGGCGCAGCGCCGCCCCGCGCGGGGCCAGCGCCCAGCGCAGGCCCAAAACGCTGCGATAAACGCCTTTTTCCACCCAGACACGCAGCGCCAGAAGCGCCGGAGTCAGAAGCAATGTCAGGATAGTGGCCACCCCCAACCCGAACACCACAGCCGTAGCCAATTGCTTCCACCAAAGCGCCGTGGGGTTATCGATCGAATAACCGCCATTGGCGAAATCAATGGACAGGCCCAGCATCATCGGCGTCAGCCCGGCCATGGTGGTAATCGTTGTCATCAGCACCGGGCGAATGCGCGCCTCGACAGTTCGGATAATGGCTTCTATCCGGGGCATGATCCGCGCATAATTCTGATAGGTATCAATCAGAACGATATTGTTATTCACCACAATCCCCGCAAGCGCCACAATCCCTGTCCCTGTCATGATGACAGAGAAGGTCTGATCCATCACAATCATGCCAATCAGCACCCCGGCAGAGGACAGGATCACCGCCAGAAGCACCAGAACAGAGTTATAAAAACTGTTGAACTGCGTCAGCAGAATGACAAACATCAGCCCCAGCGCAGCGCTGAAGGCCACAAGCAGAAACTGCGTGCTTTCTTCCTGATCCTGCTGCTCGCCTGTCCATTCCCAACCCACAGAGGCGGGCAAGGGGTTTTCCTGTGTCAGCCACTCTGTCAGCGCGGCAATGCGTTCGGTCGCGGTAATGGGCACTTGCCGCCAGCCATTGGCCTCTATTTCGGCCAATGTCTCGCGCGCGCGCAGATATTCGGGCGATCCCGTTTCATGCTCGCGCGCCACCACATCGGCGCGGCGTACCACGCGGATGGTTCCGCCCGCGCTATCGGTAATGCGCACCAGATTTGGGCGCACATCTGCCAGCACATCATAATAGCGTTGCTGGTTCACCCGGTCGATCCGCCCGCGCGAGGGCACGGTTTGCGTGGTGATGAAATTGGACAAAGGCACAAGCCCCATCTGGGTTTGCACACGCAGCGTATCCAGCGTGGAAAGCAGCCTGTCGCCTTCGGGCAGGCGCACGCGGATGTCAATTTCCTCTTCCGAACTGTCCACCCGCATCGTATCCAGCAGCACCCCGCGCGTCACAAGCTGCACCATGCCGCCAATCGTGGCCACATCGGCGCCAAACCGGCCCGCCATTTCGGTATCGACATTGATTTGCCAATCAATACCGGGAATGGGGCGGGAATCTTCCAGATCAAACAGGCCGGGGCTATCGGCCATGTGGGCGCGCACGGTTTCCACCGCCGCGTTCAGCGCGCTGAAATCCTGCCCTGTCAGGCGCAAATGCACGGGTTTTGCCCCGGAAGGCCCGCCAGTCTGGATCAGGAATTCCGCATATAATCCGGGCAGTTGCGCAAGCTGCGCCTCCAGACGATCCAAAATCGCCTGTCCACGCTGTTCGTCTATGCCTTGGCGGCTGCGCCAATGGGTCAGCTCAAACTGCACCTGCCCCACGGCATCGCGGGGGGGGCCTTGGCCTGCGGTGTTGGTGTTCAACCCGCCATCACCGGCAAAGCCAAAGACAGTGGCCACCCCCGGTTCGGCCATGACAATGGCTTCCACCTGCCGCACCAGTGCGTCTTTCTCCTCCAGCGCCAGATTGCCGCGCGCGCGCACATAGATAATTCCGCGCTCTGGCTCTGTTTCCACAAAGAATTCCACGCCGCGATTGTTTTGCCCGTAATACTGGAACACGCCCACCACAAAAACACTAACAGCCACAACCAGAACCACCGGCATAACCGGATTGCCCACAAAGAACTTGGCCATATATCCCGCCGGGCTATAGCGGCGCTCTGTCGCGATGGGGCGGGGCTTGCCCTGTGGCGGAAGCGTTGCAAAACTGGTGGAAATCCCCATGGCCGCCAGCGCCATCAACAGCGCTCCGGGCAGGAATTGGCCAAGGCTCTGCGCGGCCTGCGTGCCCCCCGACAGATAGCCGGGGTTTATCATCAGCAGCGCCCCCAGAAACAGGCCCAGCACCGACACAAGCGCAACCGCCAGCCGCAGCACAAAAGGTTTGCGCCGCAATGCCGTGGAAAGATGGCCCAGCCCCAGCGCCATGCGCCCTGTTATCCCGCCCAGCACAGGCAAAAACACCAGCGCCACAATCAACGAGGCCGTAAGCACGAAAATCAGCGTAATCGGCAGCATGCCCATAAATTCGCCCGCCACACCGGGCCAGACCAGCATGGGCAGGAATGCGCAAAGCGTCGTCGCAGTAGAGGCGATCACAGGCCAGAACATGCGCTCTGCCGCCTTGATATAGGCCGCCATGGGCTTGTCACCGGCGGCAAGGCGTTTGTCGGCATATTCGGTCACAACCACCGCGCCATCCACCAGCACACCCACAGCCAGAATAAGCCCGAACATCACGATATTGGAAACTGCCACATCCATCAGCCCCAGCAGGATGAAGCACAACAAAAACGATGTGGGAATAGCCAGCCCCACCAGCATGGCAGACCGCGCGCCAAGGGCTGCCAGAACAACAATCATCACCAGCGCAATTGCGGTAAGGACAGAGCCTTCCAACTGGCCCACCATTTCATCGGTCTGGATAGACGTATCCAGCGCGGGCGTGATGCGAATTGCGGCCTGCAATTCGGGCGGCCAGCTTGCGCGTTCATCCTCTATGGCGGCGCGCACCTGTGCCGTGGTGTCAATCGCATTGAAGCCCTTGCGCTTGACCACCTGAATCGCAAGATTGGTGTCGCCATTGATCCGCGCTGTGCCCGCGCGGTCTGCAAATGTCAGCCGAATTTCGGCCAGATCGCCCAAGGTGACAACAGAATCACCATTCACTTTCACCGGCAGGCGGTAAATATCTTCTGCACTGGAAAAGCTGGATGGCACAGTCACCGAAAACGCGCCTGTGGCGCTTTCCACTTCACCCGCGGCCACAAGCTGGTTGTTCTGGGTCACAACGCGGATCAATTCTCCCGCAGGCACGTTATAGGCTTCCAGCTTCAGCGGATCGATCAGCACTTCCACCATTTCGTCTCGCTCGCCCGCGATTTCGGCTTCCAGAACAGAATCCAGCGCCTCTATGCGGGTTTGAAAATCGCGGGTGGCGCGCAGCAATGTACGCTCTGACACATCGCCCGAAACAGCCACGATAATGATGGGGAATTGCGAGAAATTGATCTCGGATACCGAATAATTCTGCGCGCCTGCCGGGAATTTGCCCTCTGCCCGGCCCATCGCATCGCGCACATCGGCCATGGTGGCGGTCTTGTCCCAGCCAAACTCAAATTCCAGCACGGCAGCGGCAAACCCATCTGCCGAAAAGGCCGACAGCGTTTTCAGCCCATCCAGATCAGACAGCTCCGCTTCCATCGGCTTGACAAGCATGGATTCGCCATCCACCGCCGAAATCCCCGGAAAGGGTACTGTGATGATAACGGCAGGAACCTCGATATCCGGCTCGCCCTCTTTGGGCAGGTTGAAATATGCAGCTGTGCCCGCACCCAGCACCATGACCATAATCGCCATGACCATGCGCGCATGGCTGGCGGCCCATGCAACAATCCCGATCATTGCGCGGCTCCATCGGCATCAGCCCATGTCACATGCACCCGCGCACCTTCGCGGGTAAATTCCTGCCCCAGAACGATGGCGTTTATCTCTTCGGGCAGCCCCGCCAGCCACACGCCCTTGTCACTGTCGCGCAATATCCGGGCCGGGGCAAAACTGACAAGCCCGTCCTCATCCACCAGCCGCAAGCCCAAAAGCCCCGCATCATCAAGCGTCAGCGCAGAGCCGGGCAGCAAATGCCCGCTTTGTTCCTGCGCCTGCACCAGAATATCGGCACTTTGCCCATCGCGAATGGCCCCATCCGGGTTGGGCAAGGTAACATCCACACGGAAGGTGCGCGTCTGCGGATCAGCCGAACGCGCAATGAAACTGACCTGCCCCAACACTTCGCGCCCAGAGGCCAGACGCGCCCCGGCAGCTGCGCCCAGTTCCAGCAAATCAACCTGCGCTTCGGTGGCAAAGCCCACCAGCGTTATCGGGTCTAGCTGAATCAGCGTGGCGCAGAGCGCGCCGGGCTGCAAGAGGCTGCCCAGTTCGGCAGTGTCGGTTTCCAACAGCCCATCAAAGGGCGCATGCATGACCAGCCGCGCCATTTCCTCTACAGCACGGTCTACGCCTGCCTGTGCAGCTTGCAACGCCGCGCGGGCACTGGCCAGCCGGGTTTCAGAAGCAAACCCGCTTTCCGACAGGCCAGAGGCCGCCCGATAACTGATCTGCGCCTCGCTCAACCGCGCTTGCGCTTCATCCAGCGCGGCCTTGCGCACGCCAGCGGCAATCTCACATAACGGATCGCCCGCCGCCACACTGGCCCCGCGCCGCAGCGGCTCTGATATCACCAGCCCCGATGTTTCGGCCCGGATCTGCACTTGCCGCTTGGCCTCTGTCCGGCCCCGCAAAATTACGGGGCTGGCCACAGGCTGCGCCTGCGAGCTTTGGGCCACAACACGCACCAGATTGACAGGCGGCTCCTCTGGCGGGCCTGCCTCTGCCTCTTCAGCCATCACGCCCGCAAAACTCAGCAAGGCCGCACGCTCCATCACCACCAGATACAGGGCAAAAGAGACGACAAGGGCAGTGATCAAAGGGAATACGCGCATACGAAACTTCTCCAAATACGGCACGCAGCATCAGATAGAACATCTACGCTAAACTAACCAGTTCAGATTAGTTTTGCAGATGCAGAAAATCAAGCTATCTTGAAACCATGAAGAAAACACCTTGCCCCGCCCGACAATGCAGGCGCCAAAGCGGGTTTTCACCCTTGCAGGGCTTGGCAATCTGCTGTGCTTCGCGCTAAGAGGGGAAGGGTTTGGACAGAGGTGGCGTGTGAGCAATCCTGACAGTTTCATTGATGAAGTCACAGAAGAGCTGCGCCGCGACCGCATGCTGGGCTATCTGCGCCGCTATGGCTGGATTGCCATTCTTGCCGTTGTGCTGATCGTGGGCGGCACGGCTTGGAACGAATGGCGCAAGGCCAGCGAACGCGCCAGCGCCGAAGCCTTTGGCGATGCCGTTCTTGCCGCGCTGGAAAATGACGCCCCTGCAGACCGCGTGCAAGCCCTGGCCCAGATACAGGCTACAGGCCCGCAAGCGGGGCTTGTGCAACTTCTCAGCGCGGGCGAATTGCTGCAATCCGATCGCACCGCCGCACTGGCCGCGCTGCAAACTGCCGCCGAAGATACAGCCCTGCCAGAAGCCTATCGCCAGCTGGCCGCGCTCAAGCGCGTGATCGCCGCAGGTGCGGATATGCCACTGGCAGAACGCGAGGCCCTGCTTGCACGCCTGTCGCAACCGGGCCAGCCCATGCGCCCCTTGGCACTGGAACAATCGGCCTTGTTGCAACTGGAACAGGGCAATCGCGAAACAGCCATTGAAATCTTGGCGGATTTGTTGGCACAATCAGATGTATCCGATGCGCTGCGCCGCAGGGTGACGCAACTTATCGTCGCTTTGGGCGGCGAAGTTGGATAAGACATACACAGGCCCCGCAACTGTCGGGCATGAGTGATAGGAGCATGTGGTGAAATTCAGATCCTGCGCGACCGTCCTTGCCCTGACTGTTCTTGTCGCGGCCTGTGATCGGGGCTTCATTCTGGAGGGCGAGCGGTTTGATCTGCGCGCGCCCTTTTCAGAAACGGCGGGCATTGTGCCGGAAAATCGCGCCGCCCCCGTTGCGCTTCCGGCCACCACGGCCAATGCGGATTGGACACACCGTTTGGGCACGCCCCCCGGCCGCGCCGTGCATCCCGCACTTGGCGGCAATTTGCAGCCGCTCTGGTCTGTGCCCATCGGGCAGGGTGATACACGGCGTCACCGCATTACCGCAGAGCCTGTTTCGGCTGGCGGTATAATTTACACGCTCGACAGCCTTGCGCGCGTCAGCGCCATTTCCACATCTGGCGCGGTTGTCTGGTCGCGCGACATGACACCCAGCTTCACCCGCAGCGCCGATTCCGCCTCTGGCGGGGGGTTGGCCATTGCGGATGGTAAATTATTCGTCACCTCTGCGTTCGGCATGCTCTGGGCGCTGGATCTGGCCACAGGGGCCGAAATCTGGTCGCGCCGCTTCGATGCCGCAATAACCGCGCCACCCACGTTTGCGGGCAATGCGCTGTATATTGTGGCCGCCGATAGCACAGGCTGGGCATTGGATGCCGCCACCGGCAAGACAGATTGGCAACTGACAGGCGCACCCAGCCCCTCTTCGATGGTTGGCGGCGCTGCGCCTGCTGTGGCAGGCAATCTGGTGCTCTTTCCCACTCCGGCAGGCGAATTGATTGCCGCACGCCGCGACACAGGGCAGATTGTCTGGCGGCGCGCTGTGGCAGGCACGCGCATTGGCATGGCCTATGCCACTGTCACAGATGTAACTGGTGATCCCGTTGTGCAGGGCGATGTTGTCTATGTGGGCAACCAGTCAGGCCGCGTCATGGCGCTGGATCGCGCCACAGGTAACCCCATCTGGACAGCAGATGAGGCCGCATATGGCCCGGTCTGGCCTGTTGGCGATGCTGTTTTCCTGATGTCGGACAGAAACCGCCTTGTGCGGCTGGATCGGCGCACAGGGGGCTTTGTCTGGGCACAGGAATTGCCGCTGTTCACACAGGCGCGCGAACGCCGCCGCGCCGCGATTTACCCGCATTATGGCCCGCTATTGGCCGGGGGTCGGTTGATCATCGGCTCTGGCGATGGGGTGTTGCGCAGCTTTGATCCCGTTTCGGGGGCACCCTTGGGCGAGGTGGAATTGCGCTCTGGCGCGGCAACCGCACCCATTGCGGTGGGCGGCACGCTCTATGTGCTGTCACGAGATGGGCGTCTGGCGGCCTATCGCTGAGTTGAAATTTGAGGTAACGACAAACCGGCCCCTGCTTGCGGGGCCGATTTGCCGTTCAGGAGCACGGAAAACATGAGTTTCACATTGGCCATCGTTGGCCGCCCCAATGTCGGCAAGTCGACGCTGTTTAACCGGCTGGTGGGAAAACGGCTGGCCTTGGTGGATGACCAACCCGGCGTCACCCGCGATCTGCGCGAAGGCGCAGCACGGCTGGGCGATCTGCGCTTCACCGTGATAGATACCGCCGGTCTGGAAGAAGTAACAGATGACAGCCTGCAAGGCCGCATGCGCCGCCTGACAGAGCGCGCCGTGGATATGGCCGATATCTGCCTGTTCATGGTCGATGCGCGCACAGGCATTACCCCCACAGACCAAATGTTTGCCGAGATCCTGCGCAAACGCGCGGATCATGTCATCCTTGCCGCCAACAAGGCCGAAGGGCGGGCAGGCGATTCCGGGGTGCTGGATGCCTATAGCCTTGGTTTGGGCGAACCTGTGCGCCTGTCGGCAGAGCATGGCGAGGGGATGGATGAACTCTATCACATGCTCCGCCCCCTGTCAGATACCTATGCCGAGCGCGCCGCAGAAGACGCGCCCGAAACAGATATTGATCTGCCAGAAGACGGCGATGTGGAAGAGGGCGCGCGCGATTACACCCCCAGCGCCAAGCGCCCCTTGCAAGTGGCCGTAATCGGGCGGCCAAATGCAGGCAAATCCACGCTGATTAACAAAATACTGGGCGAAGATCGTTTGCTGACAGGGCCAGAGGCCGGGATCACCCGCGATTCCATCTCGCTGACGCTGGATTGGATGGGCACGCCCACCCGCATTTTCGATACTGCGGGCATGCGCAAGAAAGCGCGTGTGATTGACAAGGTGGAAAAGCTGTCTGTCGCCGATGGCCTGCGCGCCGTGCGTTTTGCCGAAGTGGTGGTTGTGCTGCTCGATGCCGCCATCCCCTTTGAAAGCCAGGATCTGCGCATTGCCGATTTCGCAGAAACCGAGGGCCGCGCCGTGGTGGTGGCGGTAAACAAATGGGATCTGGAAGATGACAAGCAAGACAAGCTGAAAACCCTGCGCGCAGCCTTTGAAAAGCTGTTGCCGCAGCTCAAAGGTGCGCCGCTGGTCACAGTTTCGGCCATGACAGGCAAGGGGCTGGACAGGCTGCATGATGCGATCTTGCGCGCGCATGATGTCTGGAACCGCCGTGTTACCACCGCCAAGCTCAACCAATGGCTGGGCGCGATGGTGGAAGCACACCCGCCCCCCGCGCCGGGCGGCAAACGTATAAAGCTGCGCTATATGACACAGGCCAAAACCCGCCCGCCGGGCTTTGTGATCATGTGCTCCAACCCCGACGATCTGCCTGCCGCCTATACGCGCTATCTGGTCAACGGGTTGCGCGAGAGTTTCGATATGCCGGGCACACCCATTCGGGTATTCCTGCGCTCTCAGGGCGATCAGAACCCATTCAAGGGGCGCAAGAAAGCGCCACCCTCAAAACTGCGCAAACATTTGCAGGGGCGCAGGCCGGATTGAGGCGAGGCTAGCCGGGCCGCGTCATAAGGGCAGGCCCGGCGCGATTCTCAGTCAGTGGATATGCGCGGCGGCCTGCGGCCTTGTTTCCGCGCAAAGGGAAAAGGCCCCTTGCAGGGCGCAACCTTCCGTCAGGTAGGGGACAGGCGCAAACCACCTCCAAGACTGGCGGGGTTTGGCTGCCATTCAGCGCCCTGTCAGATCTGCTTTTCAGGCATATGCACTTTCAGCCCGTCCAGCGCATCACTCACCTTGATCTGACATGTCAGGCGTGAACGCTGGGGATCGGGCTGATAAGCGAAATCCAGCATATCTTCTTCCATCGGGTCTTTTTCAGGCAATTTCGCCACCCAATCGGGGTCAACATAGACATGGCATGTAGAACAGGCACAAGCGCCGCCGCAATCGGCCTCGATGCCGGGAATGCCATTGTCGCGCGCGCCTTCCATCACGGTCAGGCCGCTTGCCACCTCAACCACATGCTCTGTTCCGTTGAATTCGACATAGGTGATCTTCGCCATGAAACCCTCTTTCATACTGTCTGGCCTTGGGAGATAAGGCAGCTTGCCCGCTTTGGCCAGCCGAATTTGCGCCTCAAACTATCCGGCTTTCGCCAAGGATGAGTCCCTTTTGTGCCCGAATCACTGCATAGTCTGCGTGTTGGATCATCCGCAGAGGATGGCAACACAGGTGCAAGACAATGAAACAGGGTTATTCACGGGCGGGAATGGGCATTGGCCGCGCGGCCTTTACTGTGGCGCTGGCCCTTTGCGCCAGCCCCCTGATGGCCGAAACAGTGGCCGCCAGCCGGGCAAAAGTGGAGATGGTCAATCTGTCCCTGCCCCCGGCAGGGGGGCGCGATTGCTGGGCACGCTACAGCCGCACGCCCCCGCAACCACGCGGCGAGATCGAGGAAGTGGCCTTTCGCGTGCCCTGCCCCGAACAGATGACCCCCCGCTTTATCGAAACATTGCAGCGCGCACTTTCAGCGCGTGGCCATTATGATGGCCCCATCACCGGGCGCACAGATCCCGCCACCCGCGCGGCTGTCCAGCAATTCCAGCGCGCACAGGGGTTTAACAGCCCGATCCTGACACTGGAAACCGCGCAGCGCCTTGGGCTTTTACCCATAGAGATCAGCCGCAACTAAACCCATTGCCACGAAAAACGCGCGCCCCACAGGGCGCGCGTTTCAGCTTTCAGGCTTTGCCCGCTTATTCCAGACTTAGCGCCACAAAGCGCGGATCACCATCCCGGCGCACCAGCACCAGAACAGAGCGGCGGCCCGCTTCGCGCGCCTCTTCCGCGCGGGCGTCCAGATCCGCCAGCGTAGTTACCGGCTGCTGGTTGGCCTCGGTAATCACATCACCCACGGCAATGCCCTTTTGCGCGGCATCGCTGTCAGGCTCCACCGCGCGCACCAGCAAACCGCTTGCAGTTGCAGGCAGATCAAGCTCCGCGCGCAGACTGTCATTGAGCGGCTGAAGCGTCATGCCCAACAGGGTGCTTGGCTCTTCCGCCTCTGGCTCCGGTTCGGAGCGCTGTGCGGCGGCCTCAAACAGCTCGCGCTGGCCCAGCGTTACACGCAGCGTCAGTTCCTCGCCATTGCGGTAAATCACCACATCCACATCACGGCCCACACCGGCATCGCCCACCCGGCGCACCAACATACGGGTATCGCGCACCGCGCCGTCATCAAAGCGCAAGATCACATCCCCCGCCTGCATGCCCGCAGCCTGTGACGGGCCATCCATCACATCTGTCACCATGGCACCACTGGCGCTGTCCAGCCCGATCGCCTCGGCCATCTCCTCGGTCAGATCCTGAATGCGCACCCCCAGCCAACCCCGGCGGGTAGAGCCGAATTGCAACAACTGATCGACAACATTTGTCGCCACTGTCGAAGACATGGCAAAACCAATCCCGATAGACCCGCCCCTGGGTGACAAAATCGCCGTATTCACGCCGATAACTTCGCCATCCATATTAAACAGCGGCCCGCCAGAATTGCCCCGGTTGATCGCGGCATCTGTCTGGATGTAATCGTCAAAATTGCCCTGCAAGGCGCGGCCACGGGCAGAAATAATACCCGCACTGACAGAAAACCCCTGCCCAAGCGGATTGCCTACAGCAATCACCCAATCGCCCACCCGCGCGGCTTCGGCATTCCCCCAGGGCACATGCGGCAAGGGCGCATCATGGCTGACCTTCAACAGCGCGATATCGGTGGCAGGGTCTGTGCCCACCAGTTCCGCATCCAGCTCCAGCCCAGAGAAAAACTCTATCCGAATTTCGTCTGCGCCCTCAATCACATGGTTATTCGTAACAATATAGCCATCATCGGATATCACAAAGCCAGACCCAAGGGCCTGATTGCGGGGGGGCCGTTCGGGGCGGCCCTGGGGGCCTTGCGGGCCTTCAAAGAAATCACGAAAGAAATCCTCAAACGGCGATCCTTCGGGCAGGCGCGGCCCCCCATCCAGCCGCGCCGCGACAGTGGTTGTGGTGGTAATATTCACCACCGCAGGGCTAACGCGCTCGGCCAGATCGGCAAAACTTTCGGGGCGGTTTTGCTGCGCTTGCGCCAAGGGCGCAACAGCAAGCCCAAAAATCAGCGCAAGGGCCAGAACCCGCAACACTTGCGCCATGCCGGGCCGGACTGGCCCAGAATTCGCGGCATGTGACATCATGAAACTCTCCCATAAATTGCGTGGCCCACAAATCGGGGCCAAGTCTTGCAATGGCAATCTAAGCTGCGAGGGACGAAACGCAATTGACGTTTCACGCTTTCAACCAGTCGTGAAAGCCCGTCAGCGCCGCGCACCCCCGCAAAACACCGCTGGCGCCGCAGCTATCGCGCCCGGCGCAGGTAAACATAATAAGCCCCTGCCCCCCCATGGCGCAAATGCGCCTCGCGGATTTCCAGCACCACAGGCCCAAGCGGCGCCATGCGCAGCCATTGCGGCACATCCTGTTTCAGCGCCCCTTGGCGGCGCGGAATAGGCCCATCATCGGCCAGATTCTTACCCTTGCCCGTAATCACCAGCACCAGCCGCAAGCCCGAAGCATGGGCGCGCAGGATAAACCCGTTCAGCGCGCCATGCGCTTGCGCCAGCGTCATGCCATGCAGATCAATCCGCGCGTCAGGCTCCAGCTTGCCCAGGATCATGCGGTGAAACTGGCGCTTGTCCCTCTGCACCGGCACACGCGCCAAAGCCTCTGATCGCGGATGTGCCAGTTCATGCTTTGGTGGCGGGCTGGCGGGCTGGGTTTTCAGCACCAGCCCAGACAGCTTGGCCTTTTTGGACGCAGTGCTATGGTCC
>JAIUNA010000049.1 GCA_022565265.1 Roseinatronobacter sp.
GTATGAACAATGCTAGTTCCACAGTGCCTAGAAAATACCCTATTCGTTGAAGGTGTGCGCGCGGCCAATTATCTCCAGAATGCGGGCATATTGATCTGGCTTCAGGCCATGCGCGGCGATCAGTTCGTCAGTCAGGATTGGGTCGGTCATGGCGAATTACCCTTCAAGCAGTCTGGCAGCGGGGCCGATGGTTCCCACCAGCCGTTTGCTTTCCCATAAGGCAAAGGCTGCGAGGGGGAAAGGGGGCGCGCGCCAGAGCCTGAGCAGGAGGGGCAAATTTGACTGTCAAGCAAATCTGGCGATTTTGGGCGGTCTGCCAAACTGGTGGCGCATGAGAGGGCGAAGCGCCTGCGGTTTGAGCGTTTTGCAAAGCTGTCGTGCTGTACCTGCTGTACGCAGAGGGACAAGTTGCGCTTGTAACGCCCCGATCGCCTGAAAAAAAGGCCGAGCGCAATGCTCGGCCAAAGTCCAACAGGGAGGTAAAGGCGCAAGACAAAGTCAACGCGCCTTGGGTTGTGATTAAGGTATTGCTCATCCATTACGCAAGTTAAATTATCTTGCACCTGCATCATTGCCGGTATGCGTTGCATACATGCCTCATACCGGGTGCAGAGTTTACCCTTGCCGGGCGCGCCGATAGGCGACGATTTCTTCCACTACGAAATCCCGAAATGCCGAAATACGGCGGGAATGGCGCAATTCTTCGGGATAGGCGAGGAAGACCGGAATATCCCCACTGGCAATTTCCGGCAGCACATGCACCAGTTCGGGGAAATCTTCGGACACATAATCTGGCAAGACGCCAATCCCAAGATGGTTGATCACCGCTTGCAGCACACCAAAATAATTATTCACCGTGAAGCTGGAGCGCAGGGGCCGCGCTGTCAACTGGCGGATCAGTTGCGTACCAACGCTGACTTGCGCCGAAGAGATGTTTTGCGACACCAGCCGGAAATCAGACAGGTCTTCCAGACTTTGCGGCGTTCCATTGGCGCGCAGATATTCCGCAGAGGCATAGAGCCGCATATTCACCGTCATAAGCCGTTTGCGGATAAGATCGGCTTGGCTTGGCTCTTTCATGCGGATGGCGACATCGGCCTCGCGCATGGGCAGATCAAGGACGCGCTCTTCCAGCATCAGATCAATTTTCAGATCGGGATATTGCGCATAAAGCGCGGGCAGGCGCGGGGCCAGAAACAGCGTGCCGAAACCAGTTGTTGTGGTCACGCGCAATTCGCCAAAAACCTCGTCTTCGGCATCGCGGATGCGCGCGGCAGTGGATTCCAGCGTGCGCGTCATGGCTTTTGTGGCCTCGAACAGCAATTCGCCCTGTTCTGTCAGAATCAGGCCCCGCGCATGGCGGTGAAACAGGATCGAATCAAGCCCTTCTTCCAGCGCGCGTATCTGGCGGCTAACTGCGGATTGCGACAGTTGCAGCACATCTCCCGCATGCGTCAGGCTACCAGCATCGGCAACCGCGTGAAATATTCTAAGTTTGTCCCAATCCATCCCGAAATATCCAATAAGGCTGTTTGTGCTAACACGACAGCATCTTTCTACGCCGATTTTGCCAATCACAAAAGCGCTTATCGCCAATATTCCGCTTTGTAGGTCATAAATATTGACCTATGATGATGCCATACGCAACAATGCCTTGGGAGGTGCAGACGGTGCGTCAGGAAATCTCGCTTCAGGATCGGTTTGATATCGAAAAACCCTCTGTGCTGCTGAATGGCACACAGGCATTGGTGCGCCTGATGCTGGCGCAAGCTGCGCGCGACAAGGCGGCGGGGCTGGCCACAGCGGGGTATGTGACAGGGTATCGCGGCTCTCCTTTAGGGGCGGTGGATCAGCAGATGGCCCGCGCGCGCCCGCTGCTGGGGGGCGCAAATATCCGTTTTCAGGAAGGGTTGAACGAGGATTTGGCCGCAACTGCGCTTTGGGGCAGCCAACAGGCAGAATTGCGCGGGGAAGGGCGCTTTGATGGGGTCTTTGGCCTGTGGTATGGCAAAGGGCCGGGGGTGGATCGCACAGGCGATGTATTCCGCCATGCCAATATGGCAGGAACCTCGCCGCAAGGTGGTGTGCTGGTGGCCATGGGGGATGATCACACGGGCGAAAGCTCTACTGTGCTGCACCAGTCTGATTGGGCGATGGTGGATGCCTATATCCCTGTCCTTTCGCCCGCCGGGGTGCAAGAGGTGCTGGATTACGGCCATTATGGCTTTGCCCTGTCGCGGTTTGCGGGGCTTTGGGTTGGCCTGAAAACCATGAAAGACACAGTGGAAGCCACAGCCGTGGTTGATGGCAACCCCCACCGCCTGCAATTTGTAACCCCAGATTTCGCTATGCCGGAAGGCGGGCTGAATATCCGCCTGCTGGATACGCCTGTGGCCCAAGAAGCGCGGATGATTGATTGCAAACGCTTCGCCGCCGAAGCCTTTAGCCGCGCCAACCGTATGGATAAACGTATCTGGGGCCAGCCCGGTGCCAAGATCGGCTTTGTGGCAGCGGGCAAGAACTGGCTGGATCTGGTGCAGGCGCTGAACCTGCTGGGGATAACCGAGCAAGAGGCACGCCATCTGGGCCTTACCACCTACAAGGTGGGGCAGACATTCCCGCTGGATATGGAAAGCTTCCACGATTGGGCCGAGGGGCTGGAATTGATTGTGGTGGTAGAAGAAAAGCGCAAGCTGATTGAAGTGCAGGTAAAAGAAGCGATTTTCGATGATCGCCGGGGCCGGCGCGTTTATGGCTGGCACAAAGGCGATACATGGGAAAACGGGCGGCGGTTGGAGCTGTTCCCAACCCGTTTTGCGCTTGATCCCATTATGATTGCGGAAAAAATCGGGGAAATCCTGATCGAAGAAGGGCGCGGCACAGACCGCATTCGCGCAGGTCTGGCCATGCTGGCAGAGGCCCGGCGCGCAGATAATGCCCCCGATCTGGCCGCGCGGCTTCCCTATTACTGCTCTGGCTGCCCGCATAATACCAGCACCCGCGTTCCTGATGGCCACCGCGCTTATGCCGGGATTGGCTGTCATTACATGGTGCAATGGATGGATCGCAACACAACCGGCTTTACCCAGATGGGGGGAGAGGGTGCCAACTGGATTGGCGAGGCCCCATTCTCCAAGCGCGCCCATGTATTCCAAAATTTGGGCGATGGAACCTACAATCATTCCGGCGTGCAGGCCATTCGCGCGGCTTTGGCGGCGGGGACGCATATCACCTACAAAATCCTCTATAATGACGCGGTGGCGATGACAGGCGGCCAAAAGAATGAAGGCGGGCTTTCCCCCGCGCGCATTGCTCAAGAGCTGGCTGCGATGGGGGTGGGCAAGATAGAGGTTGTCTTTGACGAGAAAGAAGAACCCATTCGTGCCGATTTCCCCAAAACGGTTGGCTGGCATCCACGCGCCAATCTGGAACCGGTGCAAAAGGAGTGCGCCACCTATCCCGGTGTGTCGGTTATCCTTTATGTCCAAACCTGCGCAGCAGAAAAGCGCCGCCGCCGCAAGCGCAGCGAATTCCCCGATCCTGATACCCGTGTTTTCATCAATACCGATATCTGCGAGGGTTGCGGTGATTGTGGGGTGCAATCCAACTGCGTTTCTATCGTGCCTGTGGAAACCGAATTTGGCCGCAAGCGCGCGATAGATCAATCCAGCTGCAACAAGGATTTCTCTTGCCTCAAGGGGTTTTGCCCGTCTTTCGTTACGCTGGAAGGGGCGAAGCTGCGGCGCGCAGCCACGGCCGAGGTTGAACTTCCAGATATGCCCGATCCCGCTTTGCCCGAAATTCAGGGCACGCATAATATTGTCATTACCGGCGTGGGCGGGACAGGCGTTGTGACTATTGGCGCGATACTGTCAATGGCCGCGCATCTGGATGGCAAGGGCGCGGGCATGATAGAAATGGCCGGGCTGGCCCAAAAAGGTGGGGCCGTGCATATCCATTGCCGGATTGCCAATGCGCCCCAAGATATCAGCGCTATCCGCGTGGCGCTGGGCGAGGCACATTGTGTCATTGGCGGTGATCTGGTGGTGACAGCCGGCGCCAAGACATTGGGCCTGATGCGCAACGGTCAAACCGGGGCGGCGGTCAACAGCCATGAAATCATCACAGGCGAATTTACCCGAAATACCGAATTTCGCATTCCTGCAGAGGATTTGAAAATCGCACTTCAGGCGCGGCTTGGGGAAAAGCTGCATCTGTTTGATTATTCCGAACTGGCACGCCGCCTGTTGGGGGACAGTATCTATTCCAATATGATCGCTCTGGGCGCTGCGTGGCAGATGGGGCTTGTCCCTCTTTCGCAAGCGGCGATTTTGCGCGCGATTGACTTGAACAAAGCCGCCGTAGCGGGAAATACCCGCGCATTCACCTTGGGGCGCTGGGCCGTAGTGCACCCGAAAGCGGCTGCGCAGGTGCTGGCCGATACTGTGATGAAAAAGCCCAAATCGCTGGAGGAAAAGATCGCATTTCGCGCGGCGCATCTGGCGGAATATCAATCACAGCGCTTGGCGCGCAGATATCGCAAGCTGGTGGATCAGGTGCCAGATAAACGCCTGCGCGAAGCGGTGGCAAAGGGGTATCACAAGCTCTTGTCTTATAAGGATGAATATGAGGTTGCGCGCCTGCATCTGCAAACGCTGGACAAGGCGCGCGCCGAATTTGAGGGCGATTTTACCCCCCGCTTTCATCTGGCCCCCCCGCTTTTGTCACGCCCCGGCCCGGATGGGCGGCCTGCAAAGCGCGCTTTTGGCCCTGCCATGTTGCGCGGCTTTGGGATGCTTGCGCGGTTGAAATGGCTGCGCGGCACGCCGCTGGATGTGTTCGGCTATACCGCCGAGCGCCGGATGGAGCGCCAGTTGATCCGCGAGTATGAAGCGCTGGTTGCGCAATTGCTGGCTGGATTAACCCCGCAAACCCATGCGATTGCGGTGGAATTGGCAGAATTGCCGCTTTCAATCCGGGGCTTTGGCCCCGTCAAACACCGCAATGCCCAAGCCGCCGCCAAGCGCCGCGCAGAATTGCTGGCCGATTTTGCAAAGCCCCCCGCGCAGATGGCCGCGGAATAGGCGCAAACAGGCTGGATTTTCGCCCCTTGCAGGCTTATGCAAGGCGCAAGAACTCTGGCTGGGGCAGGCTGAATGGCGGTTGGCGTATTCGATTCGGGGCTTGGCGGGCTGACAGTGCTGGGCGCGCTGACAGAGCGGTTGCCACACGTGCCTTTTGTCTATTTGGGCGATAACGCCCATGCCCCCTACGGGGTGCGCGATGCCGAGGATATTTATAACCTCACTTGCGCAGGGGTAGAGCGGCTATGGGCCGAAGGCTGCAATCTGGTGATCTTGGCGTGCAACACGGCCTCTGCCGCAGCGCTGAAGCGCATGCAAGAAACATGGATTCCCCCGCAAAAGCGCGTCTTGGGCGTGTTTGTGCCCCTGATAGAGGCGCTGACAGAGCGGCAATGGGGGGATAATTCTCCCCCCCGTGAAGTGGCGGTAAAGCATGTGGCGCTGTTTGCCACGCCTGCCACTGTCTCCAGGAGGGCGTTTCAGCGTGAATTGGCTTTTCGCGCCATCGGTGTGGATGTAGAGGCCCAGCCCTGCGGCGGGGTGGTGGATGCGATTGAACAGGGCGATATGCAACTGGCCGAGGCGTTGGTGCATAGCCATGTGGAATCGCTGCTGCGGCGTATGCCACGCCCCGAAGCGGCGGTTCTGGGCTGCACGCATTACCCGCTGGTAGAACATGCCTTCCGCGAGGCGCTGGGGCCGAAAGTGGCCGTGTATTCGCAACCCAATCTCGTGGCGGCCAGTCTGGATGATTACCTGAAGCGCCGCCCCGAAATGCTGGGAAAAGGGCGTGAAAGCCTGTTTCTGACAACAGGTGATCCGGTGAATGTGTCGCGCAAGGCGACGCAATTTCTGCGCCGACAGATCACCTTCCGCGCGGCTTGATCCGCGCTCTTGCGCCAAGACCCATTGCGCTGCGCTGGTCACTCATCGCTTGCGCCTGCTGATTGTGAAGGAAAACACCCCATGACCAAATCTATCGCCATTCTGGGGGCCTCTGGCTATACGGGTGCAGAGCTTGTGCGCCTGATTTCCACCCATCCCGATATGCGCTTCACAGCCCTGACAGGCGAACGCAAGTCAGGCCCGCCCATGGCGCAGGTTTTCCCCTTTCTGCGCCATCTGGATTTGCCCGATCTCTGCCGGATTGAGGATGTGGATTTCAGCACTGTTGATCTGGCGTTCTGCGCCCTTCCTCATGCCACATCGCAAAGCGTTATCAAGGATTTGCCGCGCGATCTTAAGGTTGTTGATCTTTCTGCGGATTTCCGGTTGCGTGACCCTGCCGCCTATGAAAAATGGTATGGCAAGCCCCATGCTGCGCCGGATTTGCAGCGCGAGGCCGTTTATGGCCTGACCGAATTTTACCGCGATGAGATACGCGCCGCGCGTCTGGTGGCGGGCACAGGCTGCAATGCGGCTACAGGGCAATATATCCTGCGCCCGCTGATAGAGGCCGGGGTGATTGATCTGGATCGTATCATTCTGGATCTGAAATGCGGCGTGTCCGGGGCAGGGCGCGCATTGAAAGAAAACCTGCTGCACGCCGAATTGTCAGAGGGAACCCAAGCCTATGCCGTTGGGGGTACGCATCGGCATTTGGGCGAATTTGATCAGGAATTTTCCGCAATCGCGGGCCGGCCAGTGCATATTCAGTTCACCCCGCATTTGCTGCCCATGAATCGCGGTATTCTGGCCACGGCATGGCTGGAGGGCGAGGCCACGCAAATTCACGATATTTTGCAGGCCCGATATTGCGATGAATCAATGATATGCGTGCTACCTTTTGGCACAACCCCCTCAACACATGATGTGCGCGGCTCCAACTTCGTGCATATAGGGGTTGTCGGTGATCGCGTGCCCGGGCGGGCGCTGGTGGTGGCTGTGCTGGACAACCTTTGCAAAGGTTCCAGTGGGCAGGCCATCCAGAATGCGAATCTGATGCTGGGATTGGAAGAGACGGCAGGCCTGATGGGCGCACCGCTTTTCCCCTAAGAACGAGGATGCGATGAAGAGCCTGAAGAAAACCCGCCGGATACAGATCATTTCCGTTGCCGCCGTTGCGTTGGCTCTTTCAACGGCGCTGATTGGCTACGCTATGCGTGACGGGATCAATTTCTTCCGCTCTCCGTCGCAGGTGCTGGCCGAACCACCCGCGCCCAATGAAGTGTTCCGCATCGGCGGGTTGGTGGAGCCAGGCTCTATCATCCGTGGGCAGTCTGATACTGTCATGTTCCGTGTGACAGATGGCCCGGCCTCGGTAGAGGTGCATTACCGTGGTATCCTGCCCGATCTCTTCTCCGAGAATGAGGGTATGGTCGGAACGGGCCGGTTTATAGACGGTGTGTTTCAGGCCAGCGAGATTTTGGCCAAACATGATGAAACCTATATGCCACGCGAAGTGATGGAAGCGTTGCGCGCGCAGGGCGAATGGCGCGGCCCAGACCCGCAAAGCCTGCCAGAGCCGCAAAGTTGAATGCGGCTTTAGCGGCCTTCAAATTGCGGCGGGCGCTTGTCCAGAAAGGCCAGCACGCCTTCTTGAAAATCGCGCGTTTTGCCTGCCTCTGATTGCAAGCTTGCCTCCAGCGCCAATTGGCCGTCCAGCGTGTTTGACAGGCTGGTTCGCAGTGCGCGGCGAATATTGCGATAGGCAATAGTCGGGCCATGGGCCAAAGTTGCCGCGCGCGCCTGCCATGTGGCGGCGAAATCGGCATCTGGCACAGTTTCCCAGATCATGCCCCATTCTGCGGCTTGTCTGGCACTGATCTTCTCCGCAAACAGCATTGCCCCCATCGCGCGCGCAAAGCCGATCTGGCGGGGTAGAAAATAGGTTCCGCCTGCATCGGGAATCAGCCCGATTCTGCTGAAGGCCTGAATGAAACTGGCCGATTCTGCCGCGATTACCACATCAGCGGCCAGTGCAAGATTGGCGCCCGCGCCAGCAGCCACGCCATTTACTGCGGCAATGACAGGCACAGGCGCGTTGTAAATCGCGCGCAACATGGGTTCATATTCTTCGCGCAGGGTGCGTTCCAGATCAATCTGGGTGGCATTGCCGCCACTGCACAGATCCTGACCAGAGCAGAATGCACGCCCTTCTCCCGTCAGAACCAGAACTCGCACATCCCCGGCAAAATGTCTGAGCGCATGTGTCAGTTCTGCGCGCATCTGCTTGCTAAGCGCATTCATGACATCTGGGCGGTTAAGCGTGATAACTCCAACCCCCGCTTCAATGGCCACGCGCAATGTCTGATAATCCATGAAACCTCCGGTCTTGGCCGCGCGATCATAGCAATCGCGCAGCGCAGCGAAAGCCCAGATTTTTCCTTAATCCTTCAGGATTTCTTGCAATCGTTTCTTGTCTTCCGCACTCAAGCCCTTTGCGCTTGGGTCTGGGGCTGTGTCGCGCTGGCGCAGATACAGCCCCGCCGAGAGCAGCGCGATAACAAACAAAACGGGCGCTGCCACCCACAGGATGATATTCGCGCCGTCCGTCGTGGGCCGCAGCAGCACATATTCACCATAGCGTTCGACGATAAAGTCCACGACTTGGGTGTTGCTATCGCCCTCGACCAACCGTTCGCGCACCAGCAAGCGCATGTCGCGCGCCAGATCGGCATTGGATTCGTCAATGGATTCGTTGCGGCACACAAGGCAACGCAGCCCCGCCGAAATATCGCGCGCGCGCGATTCCAAGGCGGGATCCTCCAGAATCTCATCTGGCTGTACAGCCATGCCGGGGCCGGGCTGCGCAACCATCAGCGCCATGACGAGGGCCAGCACTCTAAATGCAGGCCCCTTCATTCTGCCGGAACCGTGTTGCGTGTGCTGCGTTCAGCCCCGGCGGCAATGCGGAACCGCCTGTCAGACAAGCTGAAAATCCCCCCCCGCGCCATCAGGAAACACCCAAACCACAGCCAGTTTGCAAAAGGCTTGATATAGGTACGGATGGCCCAGCCGCCGTTATCCTGCGGATCGCCCAGCGTGATATACAGATCGCGCGTGATGCTGTAATCAATCGCGGCCTCTGTCGTAGGCATTCCGGCAATCGGATAAAAGCGCTTTTCCGGCTGCAAGGTGGTAATCAGGCGGCCATCGCGCCATGCTTCCAACGTGCCCATGGTCGAGACAAAATTTGGCCCCTGTACCCGATCAACCGATGTCAGCGTCAGTGTATAGCCACCCTTTTCAAAGCTTTCACCAATCTGGACAACGCGAATATCTTCCGATTCCCAGCCCACAAGGGCCGCCACTGCAAAAACCGACATCCCAAGCCCGATATGGGCGGTCGTCTTGCCCCAATCAGCACGCGGCAACCGGCCCAACCGTGTAAAACGGTTGCCAAAACTGCCCCGCCCAGTCCGCGCCCAGATATCCATCACAGAGCCAAGCACCACCCACAGCCCCAAGGCCAGCCCCACGGGAACCAGCGGCGAATTGCCAGTCTGCAACGCCCAAGTCAGCGCTCCCATTGCCACAGAGAAGGCCGCAAGCCCCCAAAGTGGGCGCAGGGTGCGGGCCAGATTGCCGCGTTTCCACGGCAGCATTGCGCCAATGGGCAATACCATGGCCAGCGCCACCATGAAGGGCGTGAACGCGGTATTGAAAAACGGTGGCCCGACAGAGAGTACGCGGTCAAACAGCATCTCGGCAATCAAGGGCCACATTGTGCCGATGAAGATTACGAAACTCGACACCGCCAGCAAGACATTATTCACCACAAGCGCGGATTCGCGGCTGACGGTCGCAAACACCCCCTTGGCTTCCAACACCGGGGCGCGGAACGCGAACAATGTTAGCGCGCCCCCCATGAAGCCCGCCAAAATCATCAGGATGAACACACCGCGTTCTGGGTCCATTGCAAAAGCATGTACTGATGTCAGCAGGCCAGAGCGTACGATGAATGTCCCCATCAGCGAAAAGCCAAAGCCCAGAATTGCCAGCAAGATTGTCCAGCTTTTCAGCGTTTCGCGCTTTTCCACAACGATGGCCGAATGCAACAATGCTGCGGCAAAAAGCCAGGGCATCAGGCTGGCATTTTAAACCGGGTCCCAAAACCAGAACCCGCCCCACCCCAATTCGTAAAAGGCCCACCAAGACCCGGTGGCGATACCAATGGTCAGAAAGACCCATGCCGCCAGAGTCCAGGGCCGCACCCAGCGCCCCCAGGCGGCATCTACCCGCCCCTCGATCAGCGCCGCAATTGCAAAGCTGAAGGCCATCGAAAGCCCGACATAGCCCAGGTACAAAAAAGGCGGATGAAAGGCGAGGCCGGGGTCTTGCAACAGCGGATTCAGGTCGGTTCCGTCAAAGGGCGGGAAATCCAGCCGCGCAAACGGGTTCGAGGTAAAGATCGTGAAGGCCATGAACGCGGCTGTGATCGCCGATTGCACGGCCAGCACGCGCGCTTGCAGGCTGGCCGGCAGATTGCCCCCAAACCATGCCGCCGAGGCCCCGAACAGCGCCAGAATCAGCACCCAAAGCAGCAGCGAGCCTTCATGATTTCCCCAGACCCCCGAAATCTTATAGATCAAGGGTTTAAGCGTGTGGGAATTGTCCACCACCAGCTTTACCGAGAAATCGGAGACCAAAAAAGCATAGGTCAGCGCGGCGTAGCTGAACGCCACAAGCAAGAACTGGACGGTCGCCATGGGATTGGCCACCACCATCCAGTCGCGCCAGCCTTTATGCGCGCCGACGAGCGGGATTACGGTTTGGGCCAATGCCACGGCAAAGGCCAGAATCAGGGCGAAATGTCCAAGCTCTACTATCATGGGCGGAGTTTTACCCCAAAGCGCTGCCATCGCAAAGGGATAGCAGGGGCAAAAGCCGCGGCCTTCGGTCACAGATCGGTCAGGCCGTTGGCGCTGCACCCTTATCCATTGGTCGCAACTGTCGATTGCGTCCTTGACCTCATCACGCGCGCGCGCCAGCCTGCACTCAATATGTGAAAGGGGCAGGCCATGGGACAGGATGTGACAACCATCGATGCAGTGCAGGCCACGCTCTCTGGCCAATCCTATCTGGCCGATCGCGCGCTGGCGACAGTGGTCTTTCTTGCCCTCACTCTCAAACGCCCGATCTTTCTGGAGGGCGAACCGGGCACAGGCAAAACCGAGATCGCCAAGGCCATCGCCGCGGCCTTGGGCCGCCGCCTGATTCGCCTGCAATGCTATGAGGGGCTGGATGCGTCCTCTGCAGTCTATGAATGGAATTTTGCAGCCCAGATGCTTGCAATTCGCGCGGCAGAGGCTCTCGGCACGCAAGAGGGGTTGCAAACCCGTCTCTTCGGGCCAGAATTTCTGATCGAACGCCCGCTTTTGCAGGCCATGCGGCCCCAGACCGGCGGCGCGCCTGTGCTCTTGATAGATGAGATCGACCGCACGGATGAGCCGTTCGAGGCATTCCTTCTCGAAGCCCTGTCAGATTTTCAGGTCACAATTCCCGAACTTGGTACAATCGCCGCCGCAGAGCCGCCCATCGTCATCCTCACCTCCAACCGCCCCCGCGAAGTGCATGATGCGCTCAAGCGCCGCTGCCTCTATCACTGGGTGGATTACCCCGATTTCGCGCGCGAACGCGCCATCTTGGCCGCGCGCGTGCCCGATGCCAGCGAAACCCTCTCGCGCGAGGTGGTGGCCTTTGTGCAGCGCCTGCGCAGCGAAGACCTGTTCAAAAAGCCTGGTGTGGCCGAAACCATCGACTGGGCAAAATGCCTGCTGGCGCTTGATGTTATCACACTCTCGCCAGAAGTGATTTCCGATACTCTGGGCGCAATTCTGATATATCAGGACGATAACGCCCGAATTCACGGGCTGGAGGGCCGAAAACTCCTCGATGAGGCCCGAAAATCCCTTGAAGCCGGATGAAAATCCTCTTGGCAAAAATATCCTGGGGTGAATTGGGCCAAAGGCCCAAGAGGGGCAAAGCCCCTTGCGCGGGATAAGTCATGGCGCAATATCCTGATCTCTCCATCCCTGAAGATGGCAAATTGGTGGACAATATCACCCATTTCGCGCGCGCCTTGCGCCGTGCGGGATTGCCCATCGGGCCGGGGCGGGTGCAGACGGCGATTGCGGCTGTCGCCGCCGCCGGCTTCGAGCGGCGCGCGGATTTCTACTGGGTCTTGCATTCCGTTTTCGTTAACCGTCCTGAAGAGCGGCAGGTCTTCAACCAGATATTCCGGCTCTATTGGCGCGATCCGCGCTATCTGGAACATATGATGTCGCTGATGCTGCCCGCGATCCGCAATGTGGCCGAAGAAAAAGCGGCCGAAGCGGCGGCCAAACGCGCGGCAGAGGCGCTGACAGAGGGGGCAATGGCGCGAGAGCGCCCACAAGACAGCCGCGAGAGCGAGAAAACTGAAATCGAGATCGACGCCTCAAACACTGCTGCAAGCGAGGAACGCTTGCGCAGTCTTGATTTCGAACAAATGTCTGCCGATGAGGCCGCAGCCGCCCGGCGCATGCTCGCGCGGTTGGCGCTGCCTGTCAAACCCTTGGCCACCCGGCGTCTGATGGCCGATCCGCGGGGGCAAAGGCCCGATTGGCGGCGCACCATGCGCGCGGCGCTGCGGCAAGGGGGCGAGGTGACAGCGCTGCACCATCGCCGCCCCGGCACACGCTGGCCCGCGCTGGTGGTCTTGTGCGATATTTCCGGCTCGATGTCGCAATATTCGCGCATGGTGCTGCATTTCGTGCATGCGGTGGCCAATCGTCAGGGGCAGGGCTGGGCCAAAGTGCATGCTTTCACCTTTGGCACGCGGCTGACAAATATAACGCGCCACCTGCGCGCGCGCGATGTGGATGCCGCTTTGGCCGCGGCCGGGCGCGAGGCGCAGGATTGGCAAGGGGGCACGCGGATCGGGGCCTGTTTGCGCGCGTTCAATGTGGAATGGTCGCGCCGGGTGCTGGGGCAGGGGGCAGTTGTGCTGCTTATCTCGGATGGGCTGGACAGGGATGACCCGGCAGCGCTGGCGCGCGAGATGGAGCGGCTACATCTTTCCGCACGCCGCCTGATCTGGCTCAACCCGCTTTTGCGCTGGGACGATTTCGCGCCCCGCGCGCGCGGAATCCGCGCCATGCTGCCCCATGTGGATGCCTTTCGCGCCGCCCATTCCATCGCGTCGCTGGAATCGCTGGCCGAGGCGATTTCAGATCCGCAGGACAGGGGCGAGAAGGCGCGGCTCATGGCGATGCTCGATCATTGATCTTTTCCGCCCCTTGCCCCACCATGGGACATCATAGCAAGGAGGGGAGAGATGCAGATTGTAACAGCCCGTGACGGCCAGACAGTGATCACCACCTTCGAGATGACACCGGGCACCTGCGCGGATGTGCTGGAGGCATTGGAAGAGGCCTATGAGACAGTAATCCGCCACCAGCCGGGATTTGAAGGGGTGGCGATTCATGTCAATGACGCCCAGACCCGGATTGCCACATATTCGCACTGGCGCGCGCGCGCGGATTTTCAGGCCATGCTGCGCAGTGCCGAAATGCGCCAGCGCAACCGCGCGATTGGTGCCATGTGCGCGCGGTTCGAGCCTGTGATGTACGAGGTCACCGCAACCTTCAGCCCGGCATAAGCGGCTGGCATGCGTGTGTTCCTTGCGCTTGATCTGCCTGCGGCCATTCGCAGCCAGCTTGTATTGCAGCAATTCCTTTTGCCGGTAAAGCGCAAGCAACCGCCAGAGAATTTTCATATTACTCTGGTGTTTCTGGGAGAGGCGCGGCCTGAGCAGCTTGAAGAATTGGATAGCGCCCTTTCGCGCTTGCAGGTTGCGCCGGTGACGCTGCGCATTGCAGGCCTTGGCCTTTTTGGCAAGGCCAAGGCCCACAATCTGCATTCCTGCGTCACGCCCACGCCGGATTTGATGGCCTTACAGGAAAAGCTTGTGCGCCTTGCGCGCCAAGCAGGGTTCGCCCCGGAAACCCGCCGCTTTGTGCCCCATGTGACATTGGCCTATCTGCGCCCCGGCCTGTTCAACCAGCCAGAACTGGAAGCGGCGGTCGTGCGGGATGCGGGATTTCAGACAGAGAGTTTCGAGGTGTCAGGTATTGGTCTGTATCGCGCGCATTTGCGCGCGGATGGCGCGCAATATGATCTGCTGGAACACTACCCCCTGTCTGCCAAGGGCCGCGCCCTGAAGCAGTAGCTATGCAGCTCTGCGCCATGGGCGCGCAACCATGCACGGTGATGGGGATACTCCGGCATCAAGCCGCGCACGCAGGCCCAGAAGGCAGGCGAGTGATCCATATGCACCAGATGCGCCACCTCATGGGCTGCCACATAGCGCAGCACTTTGGGGGGCGCCATGATCAGCCGCCACGAATACATCAACCGCCCCTGCGCTGTGCAAGACCCCCAGCGCGAGCGCGTGTCACGCAAGGCCACTGCCGCAAAGCGGCGGCCCAGAATGCGTGCATAGTCCTCGCTTGCAGGCAGAAGGGACGCTTGGGCGGCGGCTCTGAGATACGTAGCCACCCGCACCGCTGTACGGTCTCCCGATCTGTCTGTGGGCACGAGCAGGGCGCCTTTGGATTCGGTCACGCGCTGAATGTGACCGCTTTCGATGATTCGCACCTTTTCACCCCGCAGCAAGATGTCACTGCCGGGCATAACTGGCTGTGGCCCTGCCACACGATTTACCGCTGCGCGCAACCAGTCTTCTTTCTCGCGCAGAAACGCCAGCGCCTCTGCCAGCGGCAGGCTGGGTGGCATTGACAGGCTGACACGCCCATCCAGCCCCGAAACGCGCAAATTCAGTCGCCGAGTCTGTGCCGAGCGGCGCAGCGCTACCGGAATATCCGGAAGGCCCGGCAAAAGCGCAGTACCGTCCTTGATCAGCACTCCTGCTCCCGTGCTTTCCTTCATATCCAGCCCTTTCAGCCCGGAAAACGCCCCTTCCACGCGGCAACGCGGCCCAGAGGTCTTTACAGCCTGTCCGAGTTATGGCACGGCACGTGGCTTGAAGGAAGGCACGCGAACAAAGGAAATGTCGATGTCCAATCCAGAATGGGGCGTAAAGCGCGTCTGCCCGGAAACCGGCAAGCGGTTTTATGATCTGAACAAGACCCCGATCATAAGCCCCTATACCGGGCAGGTTGTGGTAATTGAAACGAATGATCGTCGGGGCGATGCGGCGGCTGCACTCGCCAAAGCCAAGGCAGCATCCGTAAAGGATGTTGTTGATGATGATGATCTGCTGGTTGATGATGAAGCAGGCGTCGAAGTGGATGATGATCTGCTGGAAGATGATGATGATGACACTGTCGCGCTGGATGATCTGGCCGATGTGGCATCGGATGACGACGACTGATCATCATTTCGCAAGGCCGCGCGTTTTTTCTGTTGCACTGCCCGTCGGGCTTTCGTAATAGGCAGCAACGCAGAAGAAATGACGCTGCAAAGTGGTGCAATATCTCAGTTGGGAGAGCGCTTGAATGGCATTCAAGAGGTCAGCGGTTCGATCCCGCTTGGCTCCACCAAATAAAACAAAGACTTAGATGAAAAACAGCCCTGCACTAGCAGGGCTTTTTCTTTGCGGGGTAACGTTTGGGGTAACAGATTGCCCCGGTGCATCTGCGCATATGATAACACGTTTGTGATTACGCTGCGCTCTTGGGATGCCTGCACAATTCTACCCCATGCACCAGCGCCACCGCTTCGCGCTCTACTCCTGCCAAGCTTCAAACTGTGGCCGCGTCTTCGGTTCTAATCCATCGCGCGGCGTCATCATCGCGCAAGGCCAAGGCCAGCACTGCGCGCCATAAATGCAATTCCTGGTTCTGTCCCATCGCTTCCCCTCTTGTGAAAAAGGGCAAGCCCGAAAGCCTGCCCATATGCCGCGCGTAGCGGTTA
>JAIUNA010000050.1 GCA_022565265.1 Roseinatronobacter sp.
CGGAGCGCTAAGATGCGGGGTTGCGCCATCTTGCTGCCTGCGGCCGGGGCCTCGGCGCGGATGGGCGGGGCAGATAAACTGTTGCAACCTGTGGACGGCATGGCGCTGTTGCGCCATGCCGCATTGCGCGCGCTGGAAACCGGGGCCGATGTTGCGGTCACATTGCGCCCCGAAGATGAGCCACGCAACGCGGTGCTGGAGGGGCTGAATCTGACGCGTCTTGTCGTGCCGGATGCGGCAGAGGGGATGGCGGCCTCGTTGCGCGCGGGTGCGATTTGGGCCAGTGGGCGGGGTGCGGCGGCGCTGATGATCGCTCTGCCTGATATGCCAGAGATCACGGCCAGAGATATGCGGGCGCTG
Source organism: Roseinatronobacter sp. (assembly GCA_022565265.1). Lineage (GTDB taxonomy): Bacteria > Pseudomonadota > Alphaproteobacteria > Rhodobacterales > Rhodobacteraceae > Roseinatronobacter. The sequence continues at coordinate 361 of JAIUNA010000050.1, forward strand.
ATTGACGCACAGGCCCAAGCACCAGACCAGCCGCTTCGCGCCTGCACCGCCGACAATATTCCCGGTCATCCTGTCATTCTGCCGCGCGCATGTTTTGCGGCGATGGATGAATTGCGCGGCGATGCTGGCGCGCGTGCACTCTTTCAGGTTCATGCCCCGCGCCTGCATCCGCTGGCAGGCGCACGCGCAGTGGTTGATCTGGACACCCCGGAAGCATGGGCCGAATGGCGCGCGATGCATGCTCGGCGTGAACAGGATTAGCGTGATTTCAGAAAAAGTTGATAAAGTTTTTCGGTTGGGAATTGCGACAAGACAAAAAGCTTTATGGCCAGACATGCCTGGTGTCCTGCCGCCTCACTTGGCGAGGACATCAGCAGGATGTTGGACCGGTTATATACCTATTGCACCTTTCGAAATCACTTCAGAATGTCGCGCAAAAGTGAGAACCGGTTTTGCGCGATATGCTCTAACGTGCCCAACGCCGCGCTTCTGCAACGCGAAACACCACCACAAGCATGAGGGTGACAAACACGCCCCCTTCCAGCAGCTTTAGTCCGAAATCCGTAACAAAAAACCGGCCCATATGGCCCCAGAAATCTGACGCGAGCAGGCTGAAGGCCTGTTCGAGCGAGGTGTATCGCTTATGTGCGGGATTGGTGAATATCGCCATGATCCCGGAGAAGCTAAACGCGAAAAAAAGGGTGCTGCCCATACCCTTGAACACAATCGCAAACGCGCGCAAAATCGAGCGATCAATTTTTGGCCCAACCAGCCGCCAACCAACAAGCGCCGCGAATACCACCATGATGTAGACAGAGGCCTCAGACTTGTAGCCCAAGGCATCAAAATACAGTTCTGTCAAATGATAGGCCACAGCGCCGAACAGCACCATTGCAGCCAATCTGGTTACTGTTGGCATGAATGACCCAAATAAAATTCACTGTACCAAGCCTAGCGCAAAGAATTTCGCCGCGCAATCACCGCAGCGCCCTCATTGCGGCTGGGGGCGCTGTAAAACAAGCTGTGTGACATCGCAACTGCCTGCCTGGAAGGCACCTGCGCAGGATGTCAGGTAAAACTCCCACATCCGCTTGAACCGCAGATCATATCCCATCGGCGCGATTTGCGGCCAAGCGGCCTGAAAGGCCGCATTCCAGCGGCGCAGGGTTTCGCTATAGCTTGGCCCGAAATCATGGGTGGCCACAAAGCACAGCCCTTCAGATTCTGCCACTTGCCGCACCGGCGAAGGCGCGCCGAGCATCCCCCCTGGAAAGATAAATTTCTGAATAAAGTCAACATTTTTGCGGTATAAGTTAAAGCGCTCGTCAGGAACCATTATAATCTGGATCACGGCTTGCGCGCCGGGTTTCAACCGCTCACAGACAGCGCGAAAATAGCGCGGCCAATATTTTTCGCCTACCGCCTCGAACATCTCGATCGAGGCGATACCATCAAATGTGCCGCGCGTATCGCGGTAATCCTGCATGCGGATTTCCACCTGTTCAGACAAGCCAAGCCGCGCGATGCGCGCCACGGCAAAATCATGCTGCGCCTGAGAGATTGTCAGCCCTGTTACTTTCAACCCGCGCTTGGCAGCGGCATATTCGGCAAATCCGCCCCAGCCCCAGCCGATTTCCAGCACATGATCACCCGCTTTCACCCCCATGCGATCCACCATGGCGGCATATTTGGCTTCTTGCGCTGCTTCCAGACTTTCTTGGCCCGTGGTGAAGATGGCGGAAGAATAGGTCATGCTCTCATCCAACCACAGGCTATAGAAATCATTTCCCAGATCATAATGATACGAGATATTCTTGCGCGCCTGCGCTTTGGAATTGGCGCGCAGCCAGTGGCGCAGCGTTTCCAGCGCGCGCACAAGGCGCATTCCCACGGCCTCGTCATAAACAGACGGATTATCGTCATTGACCAGATCCATAAAGGCTTGCAGATCAGGGGTAGACCAGCCGCCCTCCATATAGCTTTCGGCAAAGCCGACATCGCCCTCACGGATCAGGCGCGCAAAAAGATCGGTGTCATGCACCCGCAATTCCGCCACATGCCCCGGCGCTGCCCCATGTGCACGAAACCGCCGCCCATCGGGCAAAACTACATCCAGCCGCCCTTTGTTCAACCGTTCTGCCCGCGCGAAGGCCTGCGCAAAGTAGCGCGGCAATTGTTGCTGCCCGGAAAGCGAGGTCAGCACTTCGCTTATTGGCGCGGTGTTCATGGCAATATCGGTCATTGGCAAGCTGTCCCTGTCTTGGCTGTATCAGCCTGTGTTTTATATGTCTGATAGGCCGCAAGTGCCCGGTTGCGCCCCTCTGCCAGTTCCATCTCCGGCGCAGGATAGCCCATATCGGGTGAAAGCTGCCAGCTTTTGGGGCAGGCGCTGAAAAACTGCACTGCGGTTTCGGGCGGGGCGCTGGAAAGTTCTGCCACCCAAGCCTTACGATAGGCGCGCAAGGGGTCGAATTTCTGGGCCTGAGTCTCTGGATTGAAGATGCGGAAATAAGGCGCGGCATCGGGGCCAGAGCCTGCAACCCATTGCCAGCCCATCGCATTGGCGGCGGGATCCCAATCTATCAGGCATTCAGCAACCCACTTCAGCCCCACGCGCCAATCTGTCAGCATATGCTTGGTCAGATAGCTGCCCACCAGCATGCGCGCGCGGTTATGCATGCGCCCTGTCACATACATTTCGCGCATGGCGGCATCTATCACATCCAGCCCGGTGCGGCCCTGCTTCCAGCGTATGGCACTGGCACTTTCGCCCTGCCACGGGAAATCTTCCCACCCCGCGCGCCAGCTATGCTGCGTTATATGGGGCGTGTGATAAACAAGGTGATAGGCAAATTCGCGCCAGACCAACTCTTTCAGGAAGGTCTCTGCCCCGGCTGCGCCCATCTCCAGCCCGCGCTGGCCTGCCTCCCACAGCGCCAGCGGGCTGATTTCGCCATATGTCAGGTTTTCCGACAGGCCAGAACCTGCATCCAGATCCAGCCTGTCACGATCGCGCGCGTAGGCGGCAATTTTACTGTCCATGAAGGTTTCAAGCCGTGCCGCAGCGGCCTGTTCACCAATATGCAGATAGGGGCGCACCACCTCTGCGCCTTGGCGCATGGCATGGCCCATCTGCCAGCTTTCAAGGCGGTCACTCGCGGGCCAATTCTCTGGCGCGCGCAGCCCCTTGGGCGCTGGCAGGCGCGCGGGGACTTCGCGCCCCTGCACCGCCCGCCAAAAGGGCGTATAGACCTGATAAAACTTGCCCTGCCCTGTGGCCACATCCATCGGTTCAAACAGCAGATGGCCGCGAAAGCTGCGCGCGTCTATGCCCATCGCTTTCAGGCTGGCTTTGACATGCGTATCGCGGTCGCGCTGATCGGGGTCATATTGGCGCGTCCACCAGACAGCCCCCGCCCCGGTTTCACGGATCAAGGCCTGCAAGCAATCCAGTGCAGTGCCGCGCCGCAAAATCAGCCGTGTGCCCATCGCTGCAAGCCGAGCGGCAAAGGCCTCCACCCCCAAACCCAGCCGCCATTTGGGCGCAGCGCCCAGACGCTCGACCACCTCATCCAGCAGAAATACCGCAATCACAGGCCGCCCGCTTGCAGCGGCGGCACTCAGCGCGGGGTGGTCGCTCAGGCGCAGATCACGCCGGAACCACAGCAGAATGGGAGATGTTTCTTGCAATTTCCGGGCCTTGGATTGGATCACAAGACCCGATCTAGCGCGGCGATCAATTGGTCAAGCTCTTCGGGTGCAGTATAATGCACAAATGACAGCCGCAAGACCCCATGGGCAGGGTCGAACCCCTGCCCTTCAAGCGCGCGATTGGCATAGAAACTGCCACCCCCCGCCATAATGCCATACTGCGCAAGTTCGCGGGCCAGATCGCCGCCAGCGCGGGCATGGGCCAGCGCAACAGTGGGCGCACGGCGCGCGGCATCGCGCGGGCCTAGCAAGCGCAGATCATTGCGCCCGGCCAGATGATCCAGCAGGGGCTGCAGCAGCGCCGTTTCTTGCCCGCGCATCAAATCATGCACAGCCGCATTGCGCGCAACCGGGCTGGCTGCGATGGCCTCTGCCCCGAAATGATGGGCATAAAGCGCATCAATATACTCGGCCATACCCGCGCAAGCGGCTATCTGGGCATGGTCTGGCCCGGCAGGGGTGAAGCGCTTATAAAGAGTATCAGCGTTGAAATAATGCCCCTGATTGGGCAGCGCCTCGCCCAATGCGCGCCGGATCACCATCAGCCCTTGATGGGGGCCATAGGTTTTATAGGCGGAGAACAGGTAGATATCAGCCCCCAAACCTGCCACATCCGGCAGGCCATGCGGCGCATAGGACACGCCCTCAACGCAGCTATACACGCCCGCCGCGCGCAACTGGGCGCAGATTTCGGCAACCGGATTGATCTCTCCCACCACATTCGAGCAATGGGGGAAACAGACCAGCCGCACTTTCTCATCCATCAGCGCCCAGAGCGCTTGGGGATCAAGATGGCCTGACTGGAGATCAAGCGCCCATTCGCGCACATCCACCCCGCGCGCGGCCAGACGCCGCCACGGCCCGGAATTTGCCTCATGATCCTGATCTGTCACGATAATCGCGTCACCGGGGGAAAGCCATTCCCCAAGGGCATGGGCCAGTACATAGGTATTGGCCGTGGTCGAGGGGCCAAAGCTGAGTTCATCCCCCTCTATGCCCATCATGGCCGACAGGCGCGTGCGGGCCTCATCCATCTCTGCCCCGGCCAGTTGCGAGGCCGGATAGGCCCCGTAAGGTTGCACCTTGCGGCTGTGGTAATAGCGCGTCAGCCTGTCAATCACCTGATGGCAGGTATAAGAACCGCCTGCATTTTCAAAAAATGCCTGCCCGTGCAGGCCGGGGTCCGCAAAAGCGGGAAACTGGGCACGAACGAAATTCAGATCGAGCTTTGGCGCGGGCATTTGGCCTCCGGGTACATGTTTGGCAACAGTTTGCGCAAGCGCGCCCGCAGCCGCAACCCCGAAAACCTAACCCGCCCCCTGAATGATGCGCACATAATCCCGCGTTTCGGTAAAGGGGGGAATGCCGCCATGCTGCTCTACTGCGCCGGGGCCTGCATTATAGGCAGCCAGCGCCAGACGCCAATTTCCAAAACGGTCATACATCATGCGCAGATACCGCGCGCCGCCTTCCAGATTCTGGCGCGGATCGGTGGGATCAACGCGCAGCATCTGGGCCGTGCCGGGCATAAGCTGGGCAAGGCCGATTGCGCCTTTGTGCGAGATGGCATTCGGGTTCCAACGGCTTTCCTGATAGACCAGCCGCAAGAACAGGTCTTCAGGGATATTGTGCTGGCGGGCGGCGGCGCGGGCCAGTTCCAGATATTCCCCCTGATACCGCCCGTTATAGCGCGGGATCATCGGCTCTGACTGCTTGCCAGCATTGGGCAAAAACCGCGCCGAGGCCGAATATTGCTCGGATAGCCTGCCATCCAGCACACGGCTTGCCGCGCGCACCGTATCCAGCCGCGATGTGCCAGAATTGCCCGAAAGGCTAAGACCCTGCGCCCCGGCGAGATTGGCAGTGGCACCAAGCGCAACTGCAAATAATGACATCGCCAGCTTTTGCATGACCGAACCTGCATCTTGTCCTAGTTTCGAACATAGCCCGATTTCCTCTGCTTGACCAGATACCCCACTTGCCGCGATCTCTGCGCGCTTGCGTATCTTCAATGTTTCTTTACCATCTTGCCGCAGACTGCCCGGAAAACTGATTGCGGTTGCAGCGAAATTGGATGACAAGCGCGTCACCAGCAGGAAAGGGGATGTTATGGCAGGATCGGTGAACAAAGTTATTCTCATTGGCAATCTGGGGCGTGACCCGGAAGTGCGCAGTTTCCCCAATGGCGGCAAAGTCTGCAATCTGCGCATTGCAACCTCCGAGCGCTGGCGCGACCGTACATCGGGCGAGAGCCGCGAAAAGACCGAGTGGCACAGCGTCGCCATTTTCGCAGAACCGCTGGTGCGGATTGCGGAACAATATCTGCGCAAGGGATCGACCGTATACATCGAAGGCCAGCTTGAAACCCGCAAATGGCAAGACCAGTCTGGCGCAGACCGCTACACAACCGAAATCGTGCTGCGGCCCTATCGGGGCGAATTGACACTTCTGGGCGCACGCAGTGAAGGCGGTGGCGCGGCCGCTCCGGCAGCAGCTGGCGGGTATGACCGCGATCCGGGCTATGCGTCGAATTACGGCAAATCTGCCCCGGCTGGCCCTGCCGACATGGATGATGAAATCCCGTTCTGACGTGCCGCTTGACGGGACGATCCGCGCAGGGTAATGGGCGGATCAATGCGGGTGTAGCTCAATGGTAGAGCAGAAGCTTCCCAAGCTTACGACGAGGGTTCGATTCCCTTCACCCGCTCCAGACACTCTCAGTGTAGAATGTGCTCGTACGGCTTTTACCGATTCTATGATCAGGTTTAGCGCCAGCATAGCCTGATGGCCCTAAAATTCCCATTGTTTTGCCGCATTGCCCGGATTAACCCTGCCCCAAACCCAAACGGACAGGAGCAGCCCATGCGCGCGACACGAATTGTTCAGAAAATTCTTGCAAATTACGAAGGTGAAGCCCCCGGTGTGAAAGCCAATCTGTGCCGCATGCTGATGCAGGGTAAGCTTGGCGGGACAGGGAAGATGATCATCCTGCCTGTGGATCAGGGGTTTGAACATGGCCCTGCGCGTACATTTGCCGCTAATCCTGCCGCCTATGACCCCCATTATCACTATCAGCTTGCGCTGGATGCCGGGTTGAATGCCTATGCCGCGCCTTTGGGCATGATCGAGGCAGGTGCAGATACCTATGCAGGGCAGATCCCCACCATCCTGAAGGTCAATTCCGCCAATTCGCTGATGTCAGACACTGCTGGCAAGAATCAGGCGATCACGGCCTCGGTTGATGATGCGCTGCGCCTTGGTTGCGCGGCAATCGGCTTTACCATCTATCCCGGCAGCGATTGTGCGCTGGATATGTTTGAAGAAATCTCTGCCATGCGCGAAGAGGCGGCGGCAAAGGGCGTTGCGACCGTGATCTGGTCGTATCCGCGGGGTGAGGCGATCACAAAAGACGGCGAAACCGGGATTGATGTTGCCGCCTATGCTGCGCAAATCGCAGCGCTTTTGGGGGCGCATATCATCAAGATCAAACTCTCGACCGATCATCTGATGCTGCCAGAGGCGAAGAAGGTCTATGAGGAAAAACAGATCGACATCGCCACACAGGCCGCGCGGGTAAAACATTGCATGCAGGCCAGCTTCAACGGGCGGCGCATTGTGGTGTTTTCGGGCGGGGCAAAGAAAGGCGCTGATTCCGTCTATGATGATGCCCGCGCCATTCGCGATGGCGGCGGCAATGGCTCTATCATCGGGCGCAACAGCTTCCAGCGCGACCGGGAAGAGGCGCTGGCGATGCTCTCCAAGCTGGTGGATATCTATAAGGGCAAGGCCTGATCTAGCGCCCAAAGCCCTGCTTCAGGCACGCAGCCGTGCCAAAGCGCGCCCCATTGCGGGGCGCGTTTTCATTTTTTCAAAGCGCAACTCTGGGCTTGCCTGTGTCTGGCACCTCCGATAATTGTTATAGTATCACATAACAGGAGCGCCCTATGCCATATCCAGACACCCGCCTTCCCGTGACAGTGCTTTCGGGCTTTCTGGGTGCAGGCAAAACGACACTTCTCAATCATGTTCTCAACAATCGCGCGGGCCGCCGCGTGGCGGTGATTGTCAATGACATGTCCGAAGTGAATATCGACGCCGATCTGGGTGCTGCCGGGGTGGATCTGAAACGCGGCGAGGAAAAGCTGGTCGAGATGTCGAATGGCTGCATCTGCTGCACCCTGCGCGATGAGCTGCTGGCAGAGGTACGCCGCCTGTCGGCAGAGGGCCGTTTCGATTACCTGCTAATCGAATCTACCGGCATTGCAGAACCCCTGCCCGTGGCCGCGACCTTTGAATTTCGCGATGAAGGCGGCGAAAGCCTGATGGATGTCGCGCGGCTGGATACAATGGTCACGGTGGTTGATGCGGTCAATCTGCTCAAGGATTTCTCCAGCCATGATTTCCTGTCCGACAGGGGCGAGAGCCTTGGCGAGGATGATGACCGCAGCCTTGTTACCTTGTTGACAGAGCAGATTGAATTTGCCGATGTGATTTTGCTGAACAAGATCACCGATGCCGGGCCAGCGCGCCGTGATGCTGCGCGCAAGATCATCAAGGCGCTCAACCCTTCAGCACTGCTGATAGAGACGGATAATTCCCAAGTTGATCCCGACCGCATTTTCAACACGCGCCTTTTTGATTTCGAGCGCGCGCATGAACATCCGCTTTGGGCGAAAGAGTTGTATGGCTTTGCCGATCATATCTCCGAAACTGAAGAATATGGCATATCCAGCTTTGTCTACCGGGCACGCAGACCGTTTGACCCGGCGCGCATTCATGCCCTGCTGAATGGCCCGCTGCCGGGAGTTATCCGCGCGAAAGGGCATTTCTGGATTGCCACGCGCCCCAATTGGGTGGCCGAATTCTCGCTTGCCGGAGCCATATCCAGCGTTGCGCCCTTGGGTGGCTGGTGGGCAGCTATTCCACAAGCGCGCTGGCCCGACCACCCAGAGGCCTTGGCAAAAATGCGCGCCAATTGGCAAGAGCCTTGGGGCGACAGGCGGCAAGAGCTGGTCTTTATCGGCGCGGATATGGATCGCGCGGCGCTGATTGCGGCGCTGGATACCTGCCTTGTGCCAACAGACGCTTTTATCCCAGAGGCATGGGCCACTCTGCCAGACCCCTTCCCCCGCTGGGGCAAGGCGCAGGCAGCGTAAGAACATGGCGCGCAATCTGGTTACACATCTGCGGCGCAGGCAAAGCCCGATGGCACATTATGACCGCCTGCCCCCCGAATTGCGCCACTGGCTGGCCAGTGCCGCCCTACCGTGGAGCGCGCAGTCCGCGCTGCGCCTGTGGCAGCGCAGCCTGCGCGACACCAAAGGTAATCTGGCCGCCGCGCGTGCAGCGCTTGCGCGGGCAGAGGCCCGGATGCTGGCGCGCGAGGCCGCGAAAATATGGGGCGCGGCGCATCCTGCCGCGCAGGTGGCAGGCAATCAGGGGCCACCCTGCCAGCCGCGCCAACCCGCTAACGCCGCAGCCGCGCCAGCAGATCGGCATTGATATAGCCATCTGGCGCCAAGCCCTGCGCGCGTTGCCATGCCTGCACTGCTGCCACTGTCGCCGGGCCGTGGCGGCCATCTATGCCCGCCGTATCATAGCCCAAGGCCACAAGGCGGCGCTGCACCTCTATACGCTCAGTCAGATCAAGCGCCCTGTCGCCGCGCGGCCATTGCCCGCGCAATACGCCACCGCCGCGCAACCTGTCGGACAGATGCCCAAGCGCCAAAACATAAGCATCTGAAATATTGTACTCTTTCATCACATCGTAATTGCCATAGGCCAGAAAGGCAGGCCCCCGCGCCCCCCCCGGCAGGATCAGCCGCGATGGCCCGCTTGCCAGCCCACCCCCTGCCGCCGCGCGCAGCCCTGTGCGCGCCCATGCGTCGCCGGCCTGCCGCTGGCCCGTCAGGCGCAGATCAAACCCTTCTGGCAAAACCACTTCCACCGCCCAAGGCTGGCCCCGCACCCAGCCCCGCCGCGCCAGATAATTGGCGGCAGAGGCCAGCGCATCAGAGGGATCATTCCCCCATAAATCGCGCCGCCCATTGCCTGTGAAATCCACCGCATATTCCAGATAGCTGGAGGGCATGAATTGCGTATGCCCAAACGCCCCCGCCCATGACCCGATCATATCCTCGGCCCGGAAATCCCCGGCCTGCACAATGCGCAGCGCATCTATCAACTGCCCCTCGAAAAACGCACCGCGCCGCCCGTCTTTGGCCAGTGTCGCAAGGCTTGCCAGTGTCGGCACGCGCCCCCGATCCGCGCCGTAAGATGTCTCCAGCCCCCAAACGGCCACCACAACTTCGGGCGGCACGCCAAAGCGGGCCTCGATCCGCGCCAAAAGGGCGGCATGCTGGCGCAGCATGGCTTGCCCCTGCACGATGCGCGCAGGTGTAACGGCACTATCCATATCCTCCCACACCCGCGCGCGAAATTCACTTTGGCGCTGATCCAGTATTACACTGTCGGGCAGGTAACGCAGATGGGGCCGGGCTTGCGCCATTGTGGCCGCTGTGATGCCCTGCGCCTGTGCGCGCGTGGCAAACCCCTCTATCCAAGCACCAAAATCGGCGCGCGCTGGTTGCGTGGCGGCGCGCGCTTCTGGCCGCGGCGATTGCGCCACATTTGCCACCCCACAGCCGGGCAAGGCCAGTATCAGCGCCAACGCCAAAAATCGCATGACAACACCTTTTGCAAACTCTGCCAACCTTATCCGCCAAGCCCGCGCAAACCAAGCAAGATGACGCGAAATCTATCAAGGCCCGTCTTAACAGCGCCCCTGCAATGGGCTAGTCTTTGCCAAAATCTTATAAAGAGGCGCGCAGTGCCATGTATCTTTCCAGACGTCGTTATTTGCTGGGCCTGTCGGCCCTGTCCCTTTCCGCCTGCATGGGCGGGGGCGCACCCATGAGCAGCCCCGCCGCACGCCCAACACCCATGCGACCAGCGCCAAACCCCGCCTTTGACGCTTGGCTTGCCCAGTTTCGCAACCGCGCGCTGGGTGCGGGCATTCCCCCCGCAATAGCAGATCGGGCATTGTCAGAGGCCGGGTTTTTGCCCGATGTCATCGCGCGTGACCGCAGACAGACGGAATTTACCCGCACATTGGAAGATTATCTGGCCATCGCCGTATCTGATACGCGGCTGGAGGGAGGGCGCGCGGCACTGGCGCGTGAAGGCGCAACATTGCGTGCGATTGAAGCGCGTTTCGGGGTAGAGCCAGAGGTGATTGCCGCCATCTGGGGGCTGGAATCGCGCTACGGCTCTGAACGCGGGGATATCCCTGTCATATCGGCGCTGGCGACCTTGGCTTTTGACGGGCGGCGGGGCGCGTTTTTTGAAAGCCAGCTTGTGGCGGCCCTGCGTATCTTGCAGCGCGGCGATACGACACCGGCCAATCTGCGCGGTTCTTGGGCGGGGGCGATGGGGCATACGCAGTTCATCCCTACCACCTATCAGGAATATGCCGTGGATTTCACAGGCAATGGGCGGCGCGACATATGGGCCGAAAACCCCGCCGATGCGCTGGCCTCTGCGGCCAATTATCTGGCGCGGATGGGCTGGCAGCGCGGCCAGCCTTGGGGGGTGGAAGTGCGCTTGCCAGATGGGTTTAATACCGGGCTTGCAGGGCGCGGAACCTCTCGGCCTGTGGCGGAATGGACAGCACTTGGCATCCGCACCATGCGCGGGGGCGCTGTGCCAGATCATGGCGCGGCGTCACTTATCCTGCCCGATAGCCCGCGCGGCCCGGCATTTCTGATTTTCCGCAATTTTTCGGTGCTCATGCGTTACAATAACTCTGAGTTCTATGTTATTGGAATTGGTCATCTTTCTGATCGGTTGCGTGGCGGCGAGCCAATTTTGGGCAATTTTCAGCCAGACCGGTTTGGCCTGCGGCTGGGCGAGCGGCAGGAAATCCAGCTCCTGCTTACGCGCGCGGGGTTCGATACCCAAGGCGCAGATGGCGTGATCGGCCCTAATTCTGAAGCCGCAATCCGCGCATGGCAGCAATCACGCCGCCTGACCGTGACAGGCCAACCCTCGCGCGAGATGCTGGAGCAGTTGCGCCGGGGATAAAGTGCCGCGCTGGCATAGCCGGAAAGAGGGGCTGGAATGGATGACGCGCAGCTAAAAGCCGTTCTGGCGCAGGCAAGCCGTTTGTCAGTGACGGGGGAATTTGGGCAGGCGCGCGCCCTGTGCCAGCTTGTCTTCCAGCATAACCCCGGCATTCTGGGCGCATTGCAAACCTATGTCTCGATCACACGGATTGCGCCGGATGATCCCGTTCTGGCGCGGTTGCGCAGCTTTGCAACTGCCACCCACCTGCCCAACGGCATGCAAAGCCAGATCCAGTTTTTACTGGGTAAGGCGCTGGATGATATTGGCGATCATGAAGGTGCTTTCGCGGCCTTTGTCGCGGCCAATGAACTGGCACATGTGCCCTTTGACAGCGCGGGCCAAGACCGGCTTGCACAGGCCGTATTGCAGGCGGTGGCCGGGCTGGCGCCAATGCAGCTTGCAGCCTGCACGCCGCGCATGGTTTTTGTTTTGGGCATGCCGCGTTCTGGCAGTTCGATCCTGTCACAAATCCTTGGCCTGCACCCAGAGATAACAGTGCTGGGCGAAGTGACAGCGCTGGGCCAAATCGTGAAAGGGCTTGATCCCGATTACCCGCGTTTCATCGCCACACTGACCAAGCCGCGCCTTGCGCATATCCGCGCTGCCTATCTGGCCGCCATCGCACCGCAGGCCAAGGGGGGCGCGATCCTTGTGGACAAAATGCCGGAAAATTACTGGCTGGGCTGGCTGATCCCGATGCTCTTTCCAGATGCCCTGATCCTGGAGCCACGTCGCCCCCCGCTGGCCACCTGCTGGAGTTGCTTTCGTAATGATTTTGCGCAGGGGCACGGCTATAGCACCGATTTTCCGGCACTTTGGGCACAGTATCAGCGCTATCTTGCCCTGTCCGATATCTGGCGCAAGCGGGCGGGCGTGAACTGGCATATCCTGTTACTTGCTAATCTTGTTGCTGCGCCAGAGGCCACGCTTGCGCCCATACTGGGCGCGCTGGGGCTGGAGTGGCGCGCAGAGATGGGCCAGCCCGAAAAAGCGCGGGGCAATGTGCAGACACTTTCAAAATGGCAGGCCCGCCAAAAGCTGGATAGCGCCATTGCGGATGGCTGGCAAAACTACCACACCCGGATACTGGCGCGTTGGGGCAATATGCTGGAACCCAAACCGCAAGATCCGGGCCAATAGCATTGCGCCTCCCTCACAAACAAGTTGTGGCGCGAATAAGACAGGGAAATTTGCCTGAAAGGTTGATTGCCTTGCGCGGGCTGCTGGCGTAGCGTTTGCAACATCATTTCGGCGGAGGAGTACCCGATGACAGAGAGAACACCCGGCTTTGATACGCTGCAAATCCATGCAGGCGCGCGGCCCGATCCCGCGACCGGCGCGCGCCAAGTGCCGATCTATCAATCCACTGCCTTTGTGTTTCGTGATACCGATCACGCGGCGGCGTTGTTCAACCTGCAGGAACTGGGCTATATTTACTCGCGCCTGACAAACCCCACCATTGCCGCGCTGCAAGAGCGGATGGCCACGCTTGAAGGGGGCGCGGGGGCGGTGTGCTGCTCCTCAGGCCATGCGGCGCAGATCATGGCGCTCTTTCCGCTGATGGGGCCGGGGCTGAATGTCGTGGCCTCCAACAGGCTGTATGGCGGGACTGTCACCCAATTCAGCCAGACAATCCGGCGCTTTGGCTGGTCTGCCAAATTCGTGGATTTCGATGATCTGGCCGCGCTGGAAGCCGCGATTGACGACAACACCCGCGCAGTATTTTGCGAAAGCATCGCCAATCCGGGCGGCTATATCACCGATCTGGATGCCGTTTCGGCTATCTCTGATCGCGCTGGCGTGCCCTTGATCGTCGATAACACAACCGCAACCCCCTATCTGTGCCGCCCGATCGAACATGGGGCAACGCTGGTTGTGCATTCACTGACAAAATACCTCACAGGCAATGGCACTGTTACAGGGGGCGCGATTATCGATTCAGGCAAGTTCAACTGGTCAAATGGCAAATTCCCGTCGCTTTCAGAACCCGAACCCGCCTATCATGGCCTGAAATTCCATGAAACCTTTGGCCCGCTGGCCTTTACGTTCAATTCCCTCGCCCTCGGGTTGCGTGATTTGGGCATGACCCTGAACCCACAGGCCGCGCATTATACCTTGATGGGGATAGAAACCCTGTCGCTGCGGATGGATCGGCATTGTGCCAATGCCGTGAAGGTTGCGCAATGGCTGGAGCGTGATCCGCGCGTGGCTTATGTTACCTATGCGGGCCTGCCCTCATCGCCCTATTACCCGCGCATGGCGAAAATCTGCCCCAAAGGCGCATCCTCGCTGTTCACCTTCTCGCTCAAGGCCGGATATGAGGCCTGCGTGAAACTGATCGATTCCGTCAATCTGTTCAGCCATGTGGCAAATCTGGGTGATACGCGCTCGTTGATCATCCATTCCGCCTCGACGACACATCGGCAATTGACCGAAGCCCAACAGATCGCCGCCGGGGCGGCGCCAGATGTTGTGCGGCTGTCGATTGGGTTGGAAGATGCCGATGATATCATCGCGGATCTGGCGCAGGCGCTGGACAAGGCCTGTGGATGAAACCCGGAACTTGCCCGGACAGGGTGCAGGATTGGCGATTTTTCGCGCTTGCCCTGCCCGGTGCAGGATTCTGACTCCCTGTGACTGTAAATTCTGTGTTAGATCCGAACCATGACACCAAATTTCGCGCTTGGACTAACAGATGATGGGATCACCCTGTGGTATAAAGATACCGCAGGGTGGTTGCGTGTTGGGGCGGTTGCCGTTGATAGTCCGGCGTTGGACACAGAGATGTCCGGCCTCGCAAAGATCGCGGCGGCCTTGGCGCCCAAAGGGGTTGCCACGAAACTGGTTATCCCGGATGCGCAAATCCTGTTCACCAGTTTGCAACTGCCGCCTTTGCCCACCCCGGAAAAAGAGCGCGCCATTCGCGCAGCCCTTGTCGGGCGCACCCCATATCCGGTGGAAGATCTGGTTTTCGATTGGTGCGATACTGCCGCACAGACCCATATTGCCGTAACCGCCCGCGAAACTGTGATCGAAGCAGAAGATTTCGCAAATACCTATGGGCTTAACCCCGTCTCTGCCGTTGCCGCGCCAATGGGCAAGGATTTCGCGCAAGAACCGTTTTTCTGCATTACACGAACAGGGCGCAGCCTTTATCCGGGGCAGGTGGCAGCACTGTCGCTGCGCGACATGCTGCGCGAAGTGGGAATCGCGCAACTGCCCGATCCCGAAGTGATCATCCCCAAACTGTCAGAGCCAGCGCCCCCCCCCGCGGCCGCCAAGGACGCAACATCGCTTGCGACGCAGGCCGTGGCAAAAGCATCTCTTCCCGAAGCCAAGGCGCCCGATATGCCAAAGGCAGAGGCTGCGCAGCCAGAGACAACCGCGCCACTGGCCGCCACCTCCGCCGCGCCGATAGCGGATCCTTCAAACACACCGACCAGCACAACAGAGCGGACAACCCCCCAAACCCCACCCAAGGCCGCGGC
>JAIUNA010000051.1 GCA_022565265.1 Roseinatronobacter sp.
CACAGTTGCGCGGCACCCTTGCCCCCCGCCCGCAAAGCCCTTATCTGCTTTCCACCTTGGGGTGCCCGCTGGCGGGCGGAGATGCGCGCGCGCGAACCCATCGAACCTGAACCGGTTAGCACCGGCGGAGGGAAGGTTTGGGCAAGACCCGCTTCTTCTGCCGCACAGAGACAAAGGAATACCCCCATGCCACGCCCCTTCTTCGCAGCCCCCGCCATTGCAACACTGGCGGCCCTGACATTTGGCAGCGCGGTGCAGGCGGATACGCTGGGGGTGGTTGCGCCCGATTATTTCGGTTCCAGCTGGGGGCCGGGGCCAGCGATAAAGGAAGGGTTCGAGGCCCGTTGCGGCTGCGTGCTGGAATTTCGCACAGGCGATGTTTTGCCGCGCCTGATGCTGGATGGCGCGCGGCTGGAGGCCGACGCCGTGATCGGGCTGGGCGCGGATGAATTGTTGCGCGCCCGCCAGACCGGGCTTTTTGCGCCCCATGGCCAGAACCTTGCGCCCCTGACAGTGCCTGTCGCGTGGGATGATGCCCAGTTCATCCCGTTCAACTGGTCTTATGCCGCCTTTGTCTATGATAAAACCCGGCTGGAAACCCCGCCTGCCAGCTTTGCCGAATTGATGGATCGGGGGGATATTTCGGTTATCTGGCAAGACCCGCGCTCGTCTGGTGCAGGGCTGGCGCTGCTGCTGTGGGTTGATCAGATTTATGGCGATGACGCCACGGCCATCTGGGAAAACCTTGCTGCCAAAACTGTGACTGTCACTGCCGGATGGTCTGAGGCTTATGGCATGTTCACCAATGGCGAGGCCGATATGGTGCTGAGCTATACCACCTCTCCGGCCTATCACATCATGGCCGAAGACGATGACACCAAAGCCGCCGCCATATTCGAGGAAGGGCATTATTTCATTGCCGAAGCGGCAGGCGTGCTGGCAGGCGCGGCCCAGCCCGATCTGGCGCGCGAGTTTATGGCCTATATCCTCTCGCCCGAATTTCAGGGCATGATTGCCACGGCCAACTGGTCTTACCCCTCGGCCCTGCCGCAAGACGATTGGCATGAGGTGTTCCGCAACCTGCCCATGCCCGAACGCGCCATTTTTCTGGATGAAGCTACTGCCGATGCCCGCCGCAGCCCGGCGCGTGCGCAGTGGCTGGATGGCATGACCCGGTGAGCATGAGTGCCCGCGCCGCGCGCCATGCCGCCCTTGCTTTGGGCGGGGTGGGGGCCGCGTGGCTGGTGGTGCTGAATTTTGGCGCGCTGGGGCTGTGGCATGGTGGGCCGAGGGGCCGGGCGGTTTGCGTGCGGCAGATTGGGCGGCTGTGCGCTTTACCCTGTGGCAAGCGCTGCTGTCTGCCGCGCTGTCGGTTATGCTGGCTGTGCCCATTGCCCGCGCGTTGGCGCGGCGGCGCTTTGTCGGGCGCGGTGTGCTGATTACGCTGATGGGCGCACCCTTTATTCTGCCCAGTCTGGTGGCGGTGCTGGGGTTATTGGCCGTGTTCGGGCGGGCGGGGCTTGTCAATCAGGGGCTTGGCGCGCTGGGGCTGGGGCAGATCAATATCTTTGGGCTGCATGGCGTGGTTCTGGCGCATGTATTCTATAACCTGCCCTTGGCCACGCGCATTTTGCTGCAAGGCTGGGCTGCCATCCCGGCCGAACGCTTCCGCCTTGCCGCCAGCCTTGGCTTTGGCCCGCAAGCCAGTTTTCGGCAGTTGGAATGGCCCATGCTGCGCGATCTGGCACCGGGCGCGTTTCTGGTCATTTTCCTCATCTGCCTGACCAGTTTTTCTGTGGCGCTTACTCTTGGCGGCGGGCCGCGCGCCACCACTGTGGAACTGGCCATTTATCAGGCGTTCCGGTTTGATTTCGATATGGGGCGCGCCGCGCTGCTGGCCTTGGTGCAATTTGGCCTTTGTGCGGCAGCAGGGGTGCTTGCATGGCGCGTGACGCTGCCTTCGGCCTTGGGCGGCGGCATGGACAGGCCAGTGCAGCGCTATGATATGGGCGGCGCTGCGCTGCGCCTGTGGGATGGCGCGCTGATTGCGGGGGGCGCGCTGTTTTTGGTGCTGCCTTTGGCGCTGGTGGCGCTGCGCGGGCTGCCGCATGTGGCGGGCCTGCCGCCAGAGGTGTGGCACTCTGCCGCGCGCTCGCTTGTTGTGGCAATTGGGGCTACGGGGGTAACACTGGCCATGGCGCTGGCGCTGGCGCATGCAGTGCTTGCGCTGGGGGGTGGGCGCGGGGCGGTGCTGGAATGGCTGGGGCTGGCCGCACTTGCGGCCTCTCCGCTGGTGGTGGGGACAGGGCTTTATCTGCTGATCCGCCCTTTTGCCAACCCGCGCGATCTGGCCTTGCTGGTGACAGTGCTGGTGAATGCCGCAATGGCGCTGCCTTTCGCCTTGCGCCTGATCCTGCCTGCGCTGCGCGCGGTGCAAGACAGCCATGGCAGGCTTGCCGATAGTCTTGGCTTGCATGGTTTGGCGCGGTTGCGCATTCTTTCCCTGCCCCGGTTGCGCCGCCCTTTGGGCTTTGCCGCCGGGCTGACAGCCGCGCTTTCTATGGGCGATCTGGGGGTGATCATGCTTTTTGCCGAGCGTGAAGGGGCCACGCTGCCCATGCAGCTTTATCGCCTGATGACAGCCTATAGGCTGGATGATGCGGCAGGCACGGCGGTTGTGCTGCTGGGGGCCAGCCTTGCGCTGTTCTGGGCCTGTGACAGATGGGGGCGCGGCCATGCTGAGGCTTGACGATGTGGCAATCATGCAAGGCGGCTTTGCCCTTGGGGCTGTGTTTGCCGTGGCGCAGGGCGAGCGGGTGGCTGTGATCGGGCCATCGGGGGCGGGAAAATCTACCCTTCTGGGTGCGATTGCGGGGTTTGTGCCTGTGGCCTCTGGCCAGATATTCTGGGGTGCGGCAGAGATCACGCGCCTGCCCCCCGCCGCGCGGCCTTTGTCTATCCTCTTTCAGGATAACAATCTTTTCCCCCATCTCAGCGCGGCAGAGAATGTGGCGCTGGGGCTGAAACCAAGCCTGCGCCTGACTGCCGCTGAACAGGCCCACGTGGCCCATGCGCTGGCGCGTGTGGGGCTGGCAGGGCTGGAGGCGCGCCGCCCCGCGCAGCTATCAGGCGGCCAGCAAAGCCGCGTGGCCTTGGCGCGGGTGCTGTTGCGCCAAAAGCCCCTCTTGCTGTTGGACGAACCCTTTGCCGCCCTTGGCCCGGCGCTGAAGGCCGAAATGCTGGCGCTGCTGGCAGAGATTTGCACCGAAACAGGCGCGACCCTGCTTATGGTCACGCATGATATCGCAGATGCGCGCGCCATCGCGCCAGAGGTGATATTGGTGGCAGAGGGGCGCGCAGAGGGGCCATTCGCCACAGGGGCGCTGTTGGAAAACCCCCCCCCGGCGCTGCGTGCTTATCTGGGGTAGGGGGCGCCATGGGGGGCGGTAAGCGCAGCCCGAGCTTGCGCGGAATCAAGGGCGTTAGCCCGCCGCGCATCGCTGGGCCGCCCCCACGGCACAGCGATTTGGCAGCCACCAGCGCTTAGCCTGAGTTTCGCGCGGACTTGGCCAGCATAAACCGCTTAGCCATTCTGGCGGATCGCCGCACCGCGGCCCAGCGCCGCGCGGCCTCACCCCCTATTTCAGCTTGCGCCCCAGCAATTCCAGCCTGTGCCCTTCCAGCCTGTAGCCCAGCCGCCGCGCGATCTTTTCTTGCAGCGCTTCTATCTCCGGGTCACAAAATTCGATCACCTCGCCGCTATCCATATCTATCAGGTGGTCATGATGGGCGCGCTGGCTGTCTTCAAACCGCGCGCGGCCATCGCCAAATTCCAGCCGCTCCAGTATCCCGGCCTCTTGCAGCAGTTTGACAGTGCGGTACACCGTGGCCAGCGAGATGCGCGAATCCAGCGCATTGGCGCGGGCGTGCAATTCTTCTGCATTTGGGTGATCATCCGAATCCTGAATAACACGCGCAATGGTGCGGCGCTGGTCTGTCATGCGCAGCCCCTGCGCTTCCAACCGGTCGAGAATGGATTTTGTCATCACACACCCCGTGCGCGTTCTTATGCCGTGCCAGTTTACGCGCCCCGCGCCGCGCTGAAAACCGCAAATCCGCGCCCCCCAAATGCAAAACCCCCCGCCAAAAAGGCGAGGGGTTTTGAATGGCGCGGTTGACGGGGCTCGAACCCGCGACCCCCGGCGTGACAGGCCGGTACTCTAACCAACTGAGCTACAACCGCTTCGTGAGCGCCGAAATAGGGGGTCTTGCGCAGCGCGTCAAGCCAAAAGCGCATCGATTTTCCACCCTTTGCCGAAAAATCATCCTGTCCCCCCGGCCCGATACTGGCGCAGGGCCAGCCAGCCCAAGGCGGCCAGATAGGCCAGATCGGTGACAATCAGCGTTACCCAGGGCCGCAGGATCATCAGGCCTACAAAGGCGCTCATGGCAATAAGCACCCAGATTGCATTCTCGCGCGCAATCCGTACAGATTTCAGCGATGGGGTGGGCAGGCGCGAGACCATCAACAGCCCCACCGCCCCCAGATAAAGCGCCACCAAAAGCGGCACGCGCGTGGGATCAACCAGCCCTGACAGGCCCAAAAACACAGGCAACAGGCCCAGCAAGGCCCCGGCAGGCGCGGGCACACCGACAAAATGGCGCAGGCTGGCCCCTTCGGGTGTTACGCGCGAGATATTGAACCGCGCCAGCCGCAAACAGGCGCAGACTGCAAAGACAAGCACAAACACCCAGCCAAACCCGGCTGACGGGCCATCCAGCGCATAGCCGAATACCAGAATGCCGGGCGCGACCCCGAAACTGACGAAATCGGAAAAACTGTCCAATTCCGCCCCGAAAGAGCTGGTTGCATTCAGCTTGCGGGCCAAAAGCCCGTCAAACCCATCCATCACGGCGGCAAAGATAATCAGCGCGGCGGCCAGCTCAAAACGCTCGTCAATGGTAAAGCGGATCGCGCTTAGCCCTGCACACATGCCCAGAATCGTGACCAGATTGGGCACAAGCTGGACAAGTGACAGCCGCTCGCGCTTCATATCAGCGGGCCTCTGCCATGCGCCGTGACTCATGGCTGGTCAGATCGGCAATCACGGTTTCAGCCGAAATCATGGTCTGGCCCAGTGCGACCAATGGCTCTACCCCATCGGGCAAATACACATCCACGCGCGAGCCAAAGCGAAGCATGCCAAACCGGGCGCCTGTGGGCAAGTCCTGGCCCTCGCGCACCTCGCACAGGATGCGCCGCGCCACGAGGCCTGCAATCTGCACCACGGCAATCTTGCGCCCATCCGCCATTTCCAGCGCCATGGAGTTGCGCTCGTTATCCACACTCGCTTTGTCCAGCGAGGCATTCAGAAATTTCCCCGGACGATAGGCGATTTTCACCACTTTGCCGGCAATGGGCGCGCGGTTTACATGGCAGTTGAACACATTCATGAAAACGGACACGCGGGTGAGGGGCGCATCGCCCATTTCCAACTCTGCGGGCGGCACGGCGGGTTCTATCAGCGAGATGACCCCATCGGCGGGGCTGACAAGCAGCCCTTCGCGGGTGGGTGTCTGGCGTTCGGGATCGCGGAAGAAGTAATAGCACCACACTGTCAGGGCCACGCCAACCCAGCCCAAGGGCTGCCACAGCACAAACAGTAGCACCGTTACCCCGGCAAAGATGCTGATAAACTTGTAGCCTTCGCGGTGAATGGGCTTCACGAAGGTGGATAGCATGTCTTGCGCCACAATAATCTCCCTGCTCTAGATAGGTTCTATATCACCAAGCGCGCGTTGCGCGTGAAATTCTGTGACAAATTTGGCCAGCTGCCCGGCGGCGATTGCGTCGCGCAGCCCCTGCATCAGGCGCTGATAATATGTCAGGTTATGCCATGTCAGCAACATGGAGCCGATGATCTCATCGCTCTTGATAACATGATGCAGATAGGCGCGGCTATAATTGCGGCAGGCGGGGCAGGTGCAGCCCTCTTCCAGTGGACGCGGATCATCGCGGTGGCGGGCATTGCGCATATTCACTGGCCCGCGCGCCGTCCAGCCCTGCCCTGTGCGGCCAGAGCGTGAGGGCAACACGCAATCAAACATATCCACCCCGCGCTCTACCGCGCCCACAATATCATCGGGCTTGCCCACGCCCATCAGATAGCGCGGCTTGTCATCGGGCAATTGGGCGGGCGCGTAATCCAGCACGCCCAGCATGGCCTCTTGCCCCTCGCCCACGGCCAGCCCGCCTATGGCATAGCCATCAAAGCCAATCGCGCGCAGTTTCTCGGCAGAGGCGGCGCGCAAATCTTCCTCCAGCCCGCCTTGCTGGATACCAAACAGCGCATGGCCCGGCCTGTCCCCAAAGGCATCGCGCGAGCGCTGCGCCCAGCGCATGGACAGCTGCATAGAGGCCTCTATCGCCTTGCGATCGGCGGGCAGGGCGGGGCATTCGTCAAAGCACATCACAATGTCAGAGCCAAGCAGGCGTTGAATTTCCATCGAACGCTCTGGCGTCAGCATATGGCGCGCACCATCAATATGGCTGGAAAAGCGCACCCCCTCTTCCGACAGTTTGCGCAGGCTGGAGAGTGACATCACCTGAAACCCGCCCGAATCTGTGAGGATGGGGCGCTGCCAGTTCATGAACTTGTGCAATCCGCCAAGGGCGGCAATGCGTTCTGCCGTGGGGCGCAGCATCAGATGATAGGTATTGCCCAGCAAGATATCCGCGCCTGTATCGCGCACGGATTCCGGCATCATCGCTTTCACAGTGGCAGCCGTGCCGACAGGCATGAAAGCGGGGGTGCGGATATCACCGCGCGGGGTGGTGATAACCCCTGTGCGCGCGCGCCCGTCACGCGCTGAAATCTGAAAGCCAAAGCCCATCTTATTCGCCTTTTGCCGCTCTGTCGTCCCTTTGCCGCAAATATGGTGCAATGCCAAGCCCGGTGCGGGCTTTGCGCGCAGCCTTCGGCGCGGCACAGCCCCGCCCATAGCCCCGCCAGATGCAAAGCGCCGGGCGCTGCGGCATTCAGCGTTGGCGGCTGCGCCTGTTCGTGGGGTTTAGAGCGTGGCGCGTTCATGCGCAGTCACGCGACCCACTCCAACCTCACGTGGTCGCATGTGTTTTTGCGCAAACCGGTTCCCGGTTTTGCGCGACATGCGCTGTACGATGAGTGGCCGGGAATGCGCCCTGTCCGGGTGCGGCGCGATTCAGCCCGTGCCCAACAGGCCCGAAACTGTGATCAGAACGGCGCCAAGGGCCAGCGCCACCAGCCCGATCATGCGCCGGGCCTCGACAGGCAGGGCGGCCAGCAGGCGCAGCATCTCTTCCATACGCCGAGGGGCCAGTGCAAAGACCAGCCCCTCGAAAATCAGTACCAGCCCAAGGGCCAGAATGAGTGTCTGAACGCTCATTCACGCGCCCTTAATTGCCGATGATCGCTTCCAGTTCGCGCACGGCATCCGGTTCGGATGGATCGGATTCCGGGGTGCGCTGTTGCAATGTTGCCGGATCTTCGGCCAGACGTTCTGCGGCATCGCGTACCATGCTCAGCACATCATCGCCCATGCCATCGCTGCGCAGGAAGGTGAAGAACTCGCTATCGGGGCGCAAGACCATGCTGGTATTGTCACCGCGCAATGCGCGTTCATAGCTTTGCATCGACCGTGTGAATGCGAAGAATTCAGGATCAAGGCTGAAGGCTTCGGCATAGATGCGGTTTCGCTGGGCATCGGCCTCGCCGCGGATGATCTCTGCTTCGCGGCGCGAAGCGGAAACAAGTTCGATCACTGTCCGGTCGGCCAGTGCGCGTACGCGCTGCGCGGCCTCGTTCCCGCGGGCGCGCTCGGCGGCGGCTTCGCGTTCAAGTTCGGCGCGCATACGGGCGAAGGTGGCCTCAAGGTTTTCGCGCGGCAGGTCTGTGCGGGTCAGGCGCACGTCGATCACTTCGATCCCCAATGTCTGGGCTTCACGCCGGGCCAGATCGCGGATGCGGTTCATGAGTGCTGTACGATCTTCTGACAGCACTGTGTTGGAGGGCACAGAACCCAGCACTTCGCGGATGGCGGCATTCATGATCCGATCCATCCGGCCTTGCGCAGCGCGCACGCCATCCACGCCCACCGCTTCGCGGAAGCGGCGCACAGCTTCAAGGCGCCAGCGCAGGAAGGCATCCACCACAAGGCGGCGATCATCCAGTGGTGTAACTTCGAGCGGCTGGGTTTGCAGGCCCAGAATCCGCGCGTCATACCGCACCACTTCCTGAATGAAGGGCAGTTTGAACCCAAGGCCGGGTTCTTTGATTTCCTGTTTTACCTGACCGAATTGCAGCACAAGCACATTTTCGCGCTCATCCACCACAAACAGGGCCGAGAAGGCAGTGACAATGGCCACCACCAGAACGGGTAGCAAGACACCTGCTTTTTTCATCAGTTTGTACTCCTCGGACGGGTCAGGGATTCAAGCGGCAGGTAGGGCAGGACGCCAGACCCACCGGCTTCGCCGCCGGTTACATTGTCCAGAATTGTCAGGTTCATATCGCCCAAGACACGTTCCATGGTTTCCAGATACATACGTTTGCGCGTGACTTCGGGCGCATTCACATATTCGGAATAGACCGAGACAAAGCGCGCGGCCTCACCTTGGGCATTGTTTACCACTTCGGCGCGGTAGGCTTCGGCTTCTTCCTGCAACTGGGCGGATTGGCCGCGGGCTTGCGCCAGAACGCGGTTTGCATAGGCATCGGCCTCGCGCTCCAGTCTGTCGCGTTCCTGACGGGCGGTTTGCACATCGCGGAAGGCGTTGATCACCTGCTCTGGCGGGTCGGCCTTGTCAAAGTTTACCCGGATCACAGCGATCCCGGATTCGTAGCTGTCCAGCAATTCCTGAACGGCTGCGCGCAGATCGGCGGCAATGGCGCCGCGATCGCGGTTGAGGATGGGCGAAAGTTCTGACCGGGCGATAATGTCACGCATCCCGGATTCTGACGCCGCGCGCACTGTTTCGCGTGGATCGGCCAGATTGAACAGGAAGCGCGCGGGGTCTGTCACATTCCAGACAACCTGAAATTCGATATCCACCACTGCTTCGTCGCGGGTGAGCATCAGGCCGGTATCCAGCGCGCTGCGCCCTGTGCCCACTTCGGTACCGCGCTCGGTTGTTACCTGCACGATTTCATGGCTGATCACGGGCCAAGGCGCAAAGTTAAGACCGGGATTTCCGGTTTTGTAATACTGGCCGAACATCAGTTCGACCGAACGCTCTTCGGGGCGCACAGTATAGAACGAGGCAAATGCCCACATCACAACCAGCGCCACAAGGCCGATCATCACACCGCGCTTGGAAAAGCCGGGGCCACCAAAGCCGCGCCCGCCTTTGCCACCACCGCCGCCGCCCATGAGGACGCGCAACTGTTCCTGGCCTTTTTTCACACTCTCTGCCATCTCAGGGATGGGCGGTTGGCCATCGCCACCCCGCCCACCGCCACCGCGGCCCCGGTTGCCGCCGCGATTACCGCCGCCACCCCAAGGCCCTCCACCGTTTCCAGACATCCGGACTCCATTCATTGTATTGGTTTCATGTTTATCTGTGTCATGTTTGCTTCAGAACGTGGGCCTTGCCGCGCTGAATTCAACCCTCAATCCCTGTGGCTGCGCGTCGCACTCCGCATTGTGACCAATTCCTCGGCCATTGTGGGGTGCACAGCCAAGGTTTTGTCAAACTCGGCCTTGGTTGCGCCCATCGATATTGCCACTGCCGCAAGCTGGATCATCTCTCCAGCGTGATCGGCAATAATGTGGCATCCTAGCACCTTGTCGGTCGTGCCGCAAACGATGAGCTTCATCATCGCACGATTGTCACGGCCCGCAAACAGGCTGTGCATGGGGCGGAAGGTGGCCGAGAATACATCGACCGGGCCTGGGGCGCGGCCTTCTTCCTCTGTCAGGCCCACAGTGCCATATTCGGGCTGGGTGAAAATGGCTGTGGGGATAAGCCCATGATCGAAATGGCGGGGCGTGCCGCCAAAGACAGTATCGGCAAAGGCATGGCCCTCGCGGATGGCCACAGGGGTAAGATTGGCGCGATCCGTGACATCGCCCACCGCATAGATAGAGGGAATCGCCGTCTGGCTGTAGCTATCCACCGGGATTGCGCCATTGGGTTTCAGGCTCAGGCCCAGCTCTTCCAGCCCCAGCCCTTTGGTGGCGGGGTTGCGGCCTGTGGCAAAGACCACCGCATCATATACCCCATCATGGCCAGTGGTGGATTTCACCCATGTCCCACCGTCGCGGGGTTCCATTTCCAGCAGATCGGTTTCCAGATGCAGATCAACGCCATTGGCAATCATTTCCTGCGCGATATGGCCGCGCGCTTCGTCATCAAAGCCGCGCAGAATTTGTGCGCCACGGTAGAATTGTGTTGTCTTCACCCCAAGCCCGTTGAAGATGCAGGCAAATTCGCTGGCGATATAGCCGCCGCCCACGATCAGCACCGATTTCGGCAAATCCTGCATCAGGAATATGTCGTTGGAGGTAAGACTGCCCGGCACATCGCGCCATTTTTCGGGCACAACGGGGCTGCCCCCGGTGGCAATGAGAATATGCTTTGCCGTCACAACCCGGCCATCGGCCAAGGCCACCTCATGCGGGCCGGCCAGTGTGGCGCGGCAATCGTGCACCTCTACACCCGCGCGCAGCAGATTGGCGCGATAAATCCCTTCCAGCCGCGCCAGTTCGGCATCCAGTCTGGTGCGGAAGGCGGGCCAATCAAACCCGCCGATCCGGGCCTCCCAGCCATAGGCGCGGGCATCGGCCACAGCGCCGGGGAAGCCAGATGCGAAGACCATCAGCTTTTTGGGCACACAGCCCCGGATAACGCAGGTTCCGCCCATGCGGTATTCTTCCGCCAGCCCCACGCGCGCGCCATGTTCCGCCGCCGCAATCCGCGCGGCCCGCACCCCGCCAGAGCCGCCACCAATTACAAAAAGATCGTAGTCAAATGCCATTACGGCCCCTTACAGATCTGAAAAGATGTTGCGCGCGATACCCAGATCAACTTGGCGGGTGGTGATTTCGGGCGTGCCGCTGGTCAGATCGCGCAATTCGCAGGTGCCATCGGCAT
Organism: Roseinatronobacter sp.; assembly: GCA_022565265.1. GTDB lineage: Bacteria > Pseudomonadota > Alphaproteobacteria > Rhodobacterales > Rhodobacteraceae > Roseinatronobacter. The sequence goes on from JAIUNA010000051.1 coordinate 11,132, forward strand.
GGCCGATCACCACGATATCGGCGATATCCACAAACAGGCCATTTTCCACCACGCCGGGCACCTGATTGAGCACCAGCGAAAGCTGGCGGGCATTAGCAATCCGGCCCAAGGCCAGATCAAGAATGTAATTGCCCTCATCGGTGACAAAGGGCTTGTCGCCATTCATCCGCAAGCTGGACTGGCGGCCCATCACATCGACAGAGGCCAGAACCTCTTCCACCAGCGCGCGGGTGGCCTGCCAGCCAAAGGGGATCACCTCAATCGGCAGGGGGAAGGCGCCAAGGGTTTTCACCTCTTTGGCGGCATCGGTGATCACGATCATCTGGTCAGAGGCCGTGGCCACGATTTTCTCTTGCAACAACGCGCCGCCGCCGCCTTTGATAAGGGTCAGTTCGGCGTCAAATTCATCTGCGCCATCGATGGTCAGATCGAGCCACCGCGCCTCATCCAGTGACACAACATTTATGCCCACTTCGCGTGCCAGTTGCGCGGTGCGGGTGGATGTGGGCACGGCAATGATGCGCAGCCCCTCTTGCTGCACGCGCGCGCCCAAGCGGCGCACCATCCATGCGGCGGTAGAGCCAGTGCCAAGCCCCACGCGCATGCCATCTTGCACGAAATCGGCGGCACAATGGGCGCTGGCATATTTGGCGCGGTCAATCGGGGATAGCTGGTCACTCATGGCAAGCCCTTTTGCATTGGTCGGGGGCTTTATAGGCGGTTTCTGGCCGGGGGTGAAAGCAGAATCGGCAGGGATTGCCCTGTCTGCACACGCGATTGTCAGCGCTGGATCGTGCGCAGATAGGCTTCGAGCGCAATAATCCGCTCTGGCAGCAGGCGCGAACGGCCATGATCGGTTTCCACCCGCGCGAGCCTGCCTGTCAGAAGATCGCCGAAATTGGGCATTTCCGCGCCGGAATAGACCACCGCGCCTGTGGCATAGCCATCGAGCTTGTCCAGTATCCGGCGCTGCGGATATGTGCCGCCAGCGCGCGCGGTGATTTGTGTCAGATCGGGGATATGCGCGCCGCCTGTGCCATCTGCGCCGTGGCAGGATGCGCAGTTTTGCAGGTAGATATTGCGCCCGGCCTGCGGGCTGGTGAAGGGCGTGCAGGCAGAGAGAAGGGCAATGGCGGCAATCAGGCTATAGGGTTTCATAGCGTCAGAATGGCGCAGATGCGCGCCTCTGCCAAGGGCGCAATCGGGGACGGCCAGTCTCGTTTGGGTGTGGTGGTTGGGGGGGGGCGGTGAAAATTTTGTCACCGCAGGGATCGCGCGCTTCGGGGGCCGAAGTTTCGGCGGGGGCGCGAAGGTTGCTCGGCGCGCTGCGATTGGCCATTTGCGCGAGGGTTTTGGTATGTGGGGGCATTCACTCTCTCCCCGGCCAATCCCCGCACCAAGCCCGGTTAACAGGGGCCGCAGGCCCCCCGGGCAGCGCCCGACCGCCCCCAGGGCGGGCGCTTTGCTGCCACCTGCGCGGGGATCGAGGTCACAGGGCCTTACGCCATAAAGTGCAGACCACCAGTGTAAGAGCGCCCACCCGCGGCCGGGCGCTGCCCTATCGTCCCCCCCAGATGGGCAATTTGCGCGCCCGAATGTCGTTTGTGGGGCTTGGGTTTGGGCAGAATGGCGCTAATCTGGCGCAGGGCTTTGGCAAAGGATGGCGCATGTTTCTGTCTGTGTTTGATATGTTCAAGGTGGGGATTGGCCCCTCATCCTCGCACACAATGGGGCCGATGGTGGCGGCGGCGCGGTTTCTGGAGCATTTGCGCGGGTTGTCTTTTGGCGTGGCGGGGCTGCGGGCGTCTTTGCATGGGTCGCTGGCCTTTACCGGGGTGGGCCATGCCACAGACCGCGCGGTTATCCTTGGGCTGGCAGGGTTTACCCCTGCCGCCTATGACGCCACCCGCGCCGAGGCTGTTTTGGCCGATATCCATGCCAGCGGGTATTTGCAGGCCGAGGGCCTGGGCCGTTTGCGCTTTGCCCCGAAAACCGATCTGATTTTCGATTATGGCCCTGCCCTGCCCGGCCATGCCAATGGCTTGCGCCTGATGGCCACAGATGCGCAAGGCGATGTGATCGCGCAGGAAACCTATTATTCCATCGGCGGCGGTTTTGTGGTGACAGAGGCCGAACTTGGGGCAGCGCCCCCCAAACCCGCCGCCGATTTCCCCTATCCGTTTGAAACGGCGGCGCAGATGCTGGCTATGGCGCGGGCCTCTGGGCGCAGCATTGCGCAGATGAAGCGCGCAAATGAACTGGCGCTGATGGGGCCGCAAGCGCTGGATCAGGGGCTTGCCCGGATTTGGCAGGTGATGCGCGATTGCATAGATCGGGGCCTTGCGACGGATGGCATTCTGCCCGGCGGGTTGCAGGTGCGCCGCCGCGCCAAGGCCATACGCGCGGCGCTGGAGCGCGAACGCGGCCTGAACCTGACCGCCCCGCATGTGATAAATGACTGGATCAGCACCTATGCAATGGCCGTGAACGAAGAAAACGCGGCGGGCGGGCAAGTGGTGACAGCGCCCACAAATGGCGCGGCGGGGGTGGTTCCGGCCACGATCCGCTATTGGCTGGATCATGTGCCCGGCGCATCGGACGCGCGGGTGGGGGAATTTCTGCTGACGGCCGCCGCCATTGGCGGGCTGGTGAAGCATAATGCCTCTATTTCCGGGGCGGAATGTGGCTGTCAGGCAGAGGTCGGCGCTGCCGCCGCGATGGCGGCTGCCGGGCTGGCGGCTGTGCTGGGCGGCACGCCGGAACAGGTGGAAAACGCCGCCGAAATTGCGCTGGAGCATCATTTGGGCATGACCTGCGACCCGGTGAACGGGTTGGTGCAAGTGCCTTGCATAGAGCGCAACGGCTTGGGCGCGATCAAGGCGATTTCCGCGGCATCTTTGGCGCTGCGCGGGGATGGCACGCATTTCATGCCGCTGGACAATTGCATAGAGGCCATGCGCCAGACAGGGGCGGATATGTCCGAGAAATACAAGGAAACCGCGCTGGGCGGGCTGGCGGTGAATGTGCCCAATTGCTGACGGGGCGCGGCGCAAGTGCTGGGGGCAAGAGGGCGGCTATGGCAGAGGCTGCAAACCTGCTGTCACGCGACCGACCACCCCTCTCTTTTTGCGTGATATGCGTTAGCGCAATCCGCGCCGTGCCAGCGCCCCGCCCCGCCTGTGGCGCGCGGCGAAGGGTGCAGGAAGATCAAGCGCGCGGGGGGGCATCTGCACAGAGGCGACAAGCAGATCACAAAACACCGCCACCGCTGGCGAGACGCGGATGAAGGGCGTGGCCATCGCATAGGCGCGCAGGGCCTCTGCCCTGTAATCGGCCGCGCCGGGCAGCCCGCCCAGCCATTGCAGATAGCCAAGTTGGCCAAGCTGCTGCGCTGTGGCCGCAGAGACGGGGCCTATATCCAATTGAATGATTGTGCGTTCCAGTAGCATCGCGCCCTCCGCGCAAAGGGGCGGGGCGGGGCGGAAAACAGGGATGGTGCGCCGCGTGCAGCAAGGATCATCTCGGCCTCTCCGTCCCAGAGCGCCCCGCCTGGGTTGGGGTGACTGCGGCGCGCGGGTTGCGGGCCGGAGATGGCAGGTCTCCTGACTTGCGGGTCATAGCGCCGCTGATCCTTCCCGCGCCCGGTGGCGCAGTGGGTCATTCAGAGGTGCTCGCCGCTTACAGTTGCGGGGGCAGTCCTGGCCTTGGGCAATAGCCCGCACCATGTTCCCTTTTCAGCCGGCGGTTTACCGCTGGCCACCATCACATATAGCAAAACATGGCGGGGGAAATTTGTCCATCCCGGTTTTGGGCCGGTTTTTGGGGCGCTTGCCTGTTGCAGGGTGGTGCACTACCTGCCGCGCATAGGGTGCAGCGAGAGCGGTGCGTCAAAGACGGTGTGGCAGTTTGGCCATAGTCTTGCCGCGCCTCACAGGCTGTGTTTTGGTTTTCACAGGGAAAAAGGACGGCCAAGGCATGACAGAGACGATTTATAGCGGCCTGACGCAATTGGGTGCGGCCACCGCCCTGCCCACCAGCCCGGAGGCGGCAGAGCTGGAGCGCGTAGAAAACCCGCAGGCCGGGATTGCCTATTGCGTGCGATTTGTCGCACCTGAATTCACCTCGCTTTGCCCGATGACAGGCCAGCCCGATTTTGCCCATCTGGTACTTGATTATGTGCCCGGTGATTGGCTGGTGGAGAGCAAATCACTGAAGCTGTATCTGGGGGCGTTTCGCAATCATGGGGCGTTTCACGAGGATTGCACCATTTCCATCGCGCGCCGCCTTGTCAGTTTCCTGAACCCGCAATGGCTGCGCATTGGGGGCTATTGGTATCCGCGCGGGGGCATTCCGATAGATGTGTTCTGGCAGACCGGGCCGCAACCCGATGGCGTGTGGATACCTGATCAGGGTGTGGCCCCATATCGCGGGCGTGGCTGAACTGCGCGATCTGACGCAAGATATTCGATTGCTGCCTGGGGCGGGGGGCGCGTTGCGGGGGGCTGCTTTTTCCCATTTCGCGCCAATAGCCGCAGTCTGGCCGAATTCGGG
>JAIUNA010000052.1 GCA_022565265.1 Roseinatronobacter sp.
CATCGCGCGATCAAGGCGGCGTTTCTGGAGCGGCTGGTGGAACGCACCGGCAAGATTGTGATGGGAGACCCGTTGGACGCGGAACCCCAGATGGGGCCGCTGGTAAGTGCGGCGCAGATGGAGAAAGTGATGGGCTATATCGATGCGGGCAAAGCAAGTGGCGCCCGTCTGGTTTGCGGGGGCGCGCGTGTGGGCGCGCAGGGCAGTTTCGTGCAACCCACTGTTTTTGCCGATGTGCATGATGATATGGCCATCGCGCGTGAAGAAATCTTTGGCCCTGTCATGGCCGTGCTGGATTTCGAGGATGAGGGTGAGGTGATCGCGCGGGCCAATGCCACCGAATACGGGCTTGCGGCGGGGGTGTTTACCCGCGATTTCGCGCGCGCCCACCGGGTGATCAGCCAGTTGCAGGCGGGAACCTGCTGGATCAATGCCTATAATCTGACACCTGTGGAAATGCCTTTCGGCGGGGTCAAAGCCTCTGGCCTTGGGCGTGAAAACGGGCATGCGGCGCTGGAACATTATACGCAACTGAAATCCGTTTATCTGGGGTTTGGCGATGTCGAGGCGCCTTACTGAACCGGCGTAAGCCAGCGGCCGCGCCCCTTTGGGGCGCGACGAGATACATTTGGCGTGGCGTGCCGCCACGCGGCGCGCTGTCCAAAGCGCTGTGTCAGAAGGGTGAAGATGCAAGAGGCCGATTACATCATCGTGGGCGCAGGCTCTGGCGGCTGTACAGTGGCCTACAGGCTGGCCGAGGCCGGGCATTCGGTGATTGTGCTGGAAGCCGGGGGCAGCGATTTTGGCCCCTTCATCCAGATGCCCGGCGCGCTGTCTTACCCCATGAACATGCGCCGCTACGATTGGGGCTTTCAGACCGAGCCAGAGCCGCATCTGGGCGGTCGGGTGCTGGCCTGCCCACGCGGGCGGGTTATTGGCGGGTCTTCCAGCATCAATGGCATGGTTTATGTGCGCGGCCATGCCCGCGATTATGACCATTGGGCCGAGATGGGGGCGCAGGGTTGGGCCTATGCTGATGTACTCCCATATTTTCAGCGCATGGAAAACTGGCATGGTGGCGATGCGTCTGAATGGCGGGGGCAGGGCGGCCCTGTCCATGTCAGTCGCGGTGCGCGTGACAACCCGCTTTTTGATGCCTTTATCACCGCAGGCGCGCAGGCGGGCTATCCGGTAACACCAGATTACAACGGCGCGCAGCAAGAAGGCTTTGGCGCGATGGAGGCCACGATTTTCGAGGGCCAGCGCTGGTCTGCCGCGCGCGCCTATCTGCGCCCCGCCTTGGCCACGAAACGCGCCCGGCTGGTGCGGGGAGAGGCGGCGCGCGTCATGTTCGATGACGCGCAGCGCGCCATTGGCGTGGAACTGACCGATGGCCGCATTTTGCGCGCGCGTGCCGAGGTGGTGCTTGCGGCATCTTCCATCAACACGCCCAAGATTTTGATGCTGTCGGGGATCGGGCCGGGCGCGCATCTGGCGGAACATGGGCTGGCGGTGCGCGCTGATCGCCCCGGCGTTGGGCAGAATTTGCAAGATCATCTTGAGCTATATCTGCAATATGCCGCAAGTCAGCCGATCACGCTGTATAAATACTGGAACCTGCCGGGCAAAGCGTGGGTGGGGGCGCAATGGATGCTGGCGCGCAAGGGGCCGGGGGCCTCTAACCAGTTTGAGGCCTGTGCTTTCATCCGCTCGCGCGCGGGCATTGATTATCCTGATATCCAGTATCATTTCCTGCCCATTGCCGTGCGCTATGATGGCCGGGCCGTGGCTGAAGGGCATGGGTTTCAGACGCATGTCGGGCCAATGCGCTCCAAAAGCCGGGGCTGGGTGAAGCTGCACTCACCCCGCGCGGAAGATGCGCCGCGCATCTGCTTCAATTATATGAGCGACCCGGAAGATTGGCAGGATTTCCGCGCCTGTATCCGGCTGACGCGCGAGATTATGGGACAGGCGGCTTTTGCCCCTTATCTGCGCCATGAAATCCAGCCGGGGGCAGGCGTGCAAGACGACCCTGCGCTGGATGATTTTATCCGCGACCATGTGGAAAGCGCCTATCATCCCTGCGGGACAGCGCGCATGGGGCGGCGGGATGATCCTTTGGCCGTGGTTGACCCGCTGGGCCGCGTGATTGGTGTGGACGGGCTGCGCGTGGCCGACAGCTCTATCTTTCCGCGCATTACCAATGGCAACCTCAATGCCCCTTCCATCATGGCGGGCGAGAAAATTGCAGATCATATTCTGGGCCGCCATCTGCCCGGCGCCAATCTGGAACCCTGGCTGCACCCGCAGTGGCAGCACGCGCAGCGCTAGCGCCGTGCCATGCGTGCCGGGCACCAACTGGCCGCGCCGCCCGCAGGGGTTCGTGAATTGGTGATATAAACGCCCTAAATTGACGTTTTTTTAGTGTCCTGCCTGCATTTTGCCATTCTGGCAGCGCAGGATTTTGGTTTGATGGCTGGGGTAGCGACGATAAGCTCGGATATGGTGTTGCTGATTGCAACATTTCTGATGCTGGCCACGCTGATTCTGGCCGTCAATATGCGCGCGCTGGCGCGTGACCCCTGCACATTCTCCGGGCTGGCCCATATTCTTGCGGCAAATATGCTGCTGTTCTTTTCATCCCTCATGCCTGCATTTGGCAATATTATCTCGGAGAGGGTGAGTGCGCTTGGCCTTGTGATTGCCATGCACAGCGTGATTGTGCTGGGCTTCTTGGGCATATTGCGCGGCATGGGCAAGAAAGTGTCGGTTGTGCGGATTCTGCCAGCCTCTGTTGTGGTTATCGGCATGCAGATCGCGGCGGCACAGATGTATTCGAGTGTGCATGTCCACGTTCTGATTGCCGCATTGGGCAATGGCACTCTGGCGGCGGTGTTTGCCCTGTTGCTGGCACGTGCGGTGGCCAGTTTCAGCCGCGATCTGATCCTGTTGGTGGTGTTGCCCTTTGCGACAATCAGCATCCTGTATCTGCTGCGGCTGATTGGTATTTTGTTGGCGCTGTCGGATCAGTTCCTGATGCTGGGGCTGTTGATTACGGGTTTTGTTCTGACATTCTCGCTACTGGTCTGGTGTTTTACCTTGCAGACATTTGGCAATGTCCGTCTGGCACAAAGCCTGTCTGCCGAGCGTGAGCGTGCGCAAGAGGCCAGCAAGATGAAATCGCGTTTTCTGGCCAATATGAGCCATGAAATCCGCACGCCGTTGAACGGTGTTCTGGGCATGGCGCAAGTGCTTGATGACAAGCGACTGGACGCTGACCAGCGCGAGATGGTGCGCATCATTCAGGATAGTGGTGAAACCCTGCTCAAGCTGCTGGATGATATTCTTGACCTTTCGAAAGTAGAGGCTGGAAAGCTTGAACTGGAGAAGGTGCCTTTCGCCCCGCGCGATCTGATCCGGCGCTGCGCCAAGTTGCACGGGCTGCGGGCACAGGCGCAGGGGATTGAGCTGAATGTGGATTATGGTGTGGGGCTGGATGGTATTTTTCTGGGCGACAGGCACAGGTTGACCCAGGTTTTGAACAATCTTTTAAACAATGCGATCAAATTCACCCAGCATGGCAGCGTGCGGATTGTGGCAGACATGATCCCAAGGCCGCCGGAGAGCGGCGGCGGGGCTTTGGAAGAGTGGATTCTTGAAATCTCTGTCATTGATACAGGGATTGGGATGCAGCCCAAGCAACTCTCGCGCATTTTTCAGGATTTCACACAGGCTGACGAGACGATTTCTCGTCAGTTTGGCGGCACCGGGCTTGGCCTGTCGATCACGCAAAAGCTGCTCGAACTCATGGGCGGGGGGGTGCGTGTGGAAAGCCGCGCGGGTGAAGGATCGGCGTTTCATATCTGGTTGCCGCTAACGCGCTGGACAGAGCGTGCAGCCGATTCCGGCCCTGCCGAACCGGACGATATCGCGCCCGAAACTGCGGTTGCCAGAGCGATGGAACCTGCGCAAGCCGCGCGCGGGGCAGGTGCGGCAGGCACGCGCGCAACCGCCTCTGTACGGCGTGTGCATGCGCGCCCGCGCGAGATGTCTTGCGCACCTCCTTTGGCCGGAATCCGGGTGCTGCTGGCCGAGGATAATCGCACCAATCAGCGCGTTGTCGCGGCCATGCTGCGCGAAACCGGGGTCGAACTGGTGGTTGTGGAGAATGGGCGCAGCGCGGTTGAATTGGATCACGCGATTGCAACAGGCGCGGTTGCAGATTTTGATATGTTTCTCTTTGATGTGAAAATGCCGGAAATGGATGGGCCAGATGCCGTTTCGCTGATCCGGCAAAAACGTCTTGCGCAGGGCCGCCCAGCCCCGCGCTCGGCAGTGCTGACAGCAAATGCCCTGCCCGAACAGTTTGCGGAATATCGTGACGCGGGGTTTCTGGATTGCCTGAGCAAGCCCATTCAAAAACCGGGCCTTATAGCGGTGTTGCACAAGCTGGCGCGCCCCTTGTCCAGCTAAGGCAGGCCGCGCGCAAATGGCGCTTATGGGCGGTATGTCTGACACAAGGCGCGGCCCAGAGGCCAATCTCATCTGTCCGAAGGCGCTAAGGGCGCGCTGGGCAAATGCTAGGTTGCATCATGCGGCGGGTGGCAAGCACCCAAGAAAAAACCCCCGCAGGCCAAGCCTTTCGGGGGTTAATTCATCCGGCGGGGCAAGCCCCGCCGTCTCGGCCCTGTCTATCAGACCATTCCTTCGCGCTGCGCTTTCTTGCGCGCAAGCTTGCGCGCACGGCGAATTGCTTCTGCCTTTTCGCGCGCCTTCTTCTCGGAGGGCTTCTCGAAATGCTGCTTGAGCTTCATTTCCCGAAACACACCTTCACGCTGGAGCTTCTTCTTCAGCGCACGAAGGGCCTGATCGACATTGTTGTCACGAACCGATACCTGCATGTGGTTTTCACCACCTTTCTAGGTTAAAGTTGATCGAGTAGCAGGAAGCGCTCGCTTATCAGACGCCCGGCCCTATGTCTAGGCCAGACGAAAACGGAGACCCCAGATGACACAGCAGACCGAGACACTTCTGGACGCAGCCCTTGTGCATGTGCCCTTTGATGGCTGGAGCGAGGCCGCGCGGAAAGCTGCGGCGGCAGATTGCGGGATTGATCTGGCCACCGCGCGCGCCGCTTTCCCGCGCGGCGGGGTTGATCTGGCGCTGGCCTATCACCGGCGCGGCGATGCGGCCATGGCCGCACGGCTTGCGGCCCAAGACCTCAGCCATCTGCGCTTTCGTGACCGGATCGCGACTGCGGTGCGCTACCGTCTGGAGGCCGCAGAGGATCGCGAATTGGTGCGTCGTGGCACAACACTCTTTGCCCTGCCGCCCTATGCGGCGGATGGCGCGCGCGCCATCTGGGGTACAGCAGATCTGATCTGGAGCGCGTTGGGCGACACATCGACCGATTACAACTGGTATACAAAGCGCGCGAGTTTGGCCGGGGTTTATTCCGCAACCGTGTTGTTCTGGCTGGGCGATGAGACGCCGGGCGCACAGGCCACATGGTCATTTCTGGATCGCCGGATTGATGGGGTGATGCAATTTGAGCGGATCAAGGGCGCGTTGGAGAAAAACGCGCTTGCACGTGCCGTCTTTGCGGGGCCGCGCGCGCTGCTGTCTTGCCTCAAGGCGCCCGCGCGCAACGCGCAAACCGATCTGCCCGGATATCTGCACCCCAAAGCACCCCAACAGGGTTGACGCGCCCGCAATCTCGCCGCAGGTTGCGCCGCAAACCGAACAGGCGACACGAACAGGCGACAAGGGGCAGAGAATGGCCGTAGGGACGGAAATCGTCACATGGTATCAGGGGCAGTGGCATAAGGGGAACGCGCCGATAATCGGCGCGGCTGATCATGCGGCATGGCTTGGCTCTCAGGTATTCGATGGCGCGCGGCAATTCGAAGGCTGCCGCCCCGATCTGGATCTGCATTCCGCACGCATCATCCGCTCGGCTCTGGCAATGGGGATGATCCCGCCTGTGGATGCCGAAACGGTGCACGGGCTGTTGGAAGAGGGCTGCAAGATGTTCGCCCCTGATGCCGCCCTCTATCTGCGCCCGATGATCTGGGCGCGCGACTCTACCCCCGGTATCATTGATGCCGTGCCCGACAGCACTGGCTTTGCCATCTGCATAGAGGCCCTGCCGATGCCCGCAGCGGGCGCATTTTCGCTGACAGTTTCGCCCTTTTGCCGCCCCCGCCCCGATATGGCCCTGACAGAGGCCAAAGCCGCCTCGCTTTATGCCAATAACGCGCGCATCATGGCTGATGCCCGCGCACGCGGCTTTTCCAATGCGCTGTCTTTGGATGTGAATGGGCATGTGGCAGAAACGGCCTCGACCAATGTGTTCATGGTGCGCGATGGGGCGGTGTTTACGCCTGTGCCAAATGGGATGTTTCTGAACGGGATCACGCGCCAGCGCGTTATCGGGCTTTTGCGCGCTGATGGGATAGAGGTGATTGAAACATCGCTGACGCTGGGTGATTTCGAAGCGGCAGAGGAAATTTTCGTGACCGGCAATATTGCCAAGGTCATGCCGGTTGCGCGCTATCAGGAGCGTGATCTGGGCGCGCCAAAAATTGGCGCACGCGCACGCGCGCTCTATTGGGATTATGCGCTGTCGGGGCAGGGCGCGGCCCTGCCGTAAGGCCAGATTAGAAAAACAGGGGGGCAGTATGGATTTGCCAGACACAATGCGCGCGATTGAGATATCTGAACCGGGCGGGCCAGAGGTGCTGCGCGAAACCACGCGCCCTGTCCCTGTGCCCGGTGCAGGGCAGGTTGTGATCCGGCTGGCTTATGCCGGGGTAAACCGGCCAGACGCATTGCAGCGTGCCGGAGCCTATGATCCCCCGCGCGGTGCCAGCGATCTGCCGGGGCTGGAAGGGGCGGGCACGATTGTTGCCCTTGGTGCGGGGGTGACGCGCTGGAAAATTGGTGATCAGGTCTGCGCGCTGTTTCCCGGAGGGGCCTATGCCGAACATGCGCTGACAGATGCGGGGCAGGTGCTGCCCGTTCCCGAAGGAATGGGCCTGCGCGAGGCCGCCTGTCTGCCAGAGACGTTTTTCACCGTCTGGTCAAATGTGTTCATGCGCGGAGCCTTGCACGCGGGCGAGCGATTTTTGGTGCATGGCGGGTCGTCTGGGATTGGAACAACCGCCATTCAACTGGCGCGTCTTTTCGGCGCGCGGGTATTTGCCACTGCCGGATCGGCAGAGAAATGTGCAGCCTGCGCCACTTTGGGGGCAGAGCGGGCGATCAATTACCGCGACGAGGATTTTGTCGCAGTGCTGCAAGCCGAAGGCGGGGCAAATCTGATCCTTGATATGGTCGGGGGCGATTATCTGCCCCGCAACCTGCGCGCCTTGGCCGAGGATGGCCGCCTTGTGCAGATTGCTTTTCTGCAAGGCCCGAAAGTGGCGGTGAATTTCGCGCCATTGATGATGCGGCGGCTGACCATCACAGGCTCTACCCTGAGGCCGCAGTCTGACGGGGCCAAAGCCGCTATTGCTGCCGCGCTGGAGCGCGAGGTCTGGCCGCATCTGGCAGCCGGGCGCTTGGCCCCGGTCATGGATAGCGAGTTTCCGCTTGCCCAAGCGGCGCAGGCTCATGCACGAATGGAAAGCTCTGCCCATATCGGCAAGATTGTCCTGAAAGTCGCGCCCTGAACGCCTGCCAAGGCTGCTGCAATTTTGGCAGACGGTGTTAATTTGATCAAATTTTTGGCGGTATCACAAGAAACGGGCTTGCCAAAGCCCGGTTTTTTCTTGTCGTATAGAGCGATGAACACGATGGGCGATCTCGTTGGCAACAGATTGACAGTCGCCCCAACAGGGAGAATGAGATGAAGAAATATGGCCCGAAATTGCTGATGCTCAGCAGCGCCCTTGCCGTGCAGGCAGGGTTTGCGCATGCAAACAGCATCAATGTGTTTAACTGGTCAGATTATATCGCGCCCGATACGATTGCCAAATTCACTGCGGCAACAGGGATTGCGGTGAATTATGATGTGTTCGATTCGAACGAGACACTGGAAGCGCGGATGCTGGCCGGTTCATCCGGGTTTGATGTTGTTGTGCCCACATCCGATTACATGCAGCGCCAGATCATGGCCGGGGTATACCAGCCGCTGAACCGCGATTTGCTGCCCAATCTGGCCAATATGGATGACGGGTTGATGGCGCTTGCCGCAGCCTTCGATCCGGGCAACGAGCATTCTGTGATCTATCTGTGGGGCACAACGGGCATTGGCTACAATACCGAAGCCGTGGCCGCGCGGATGGGGGATGAGTATGAGGTTGATAGCTGGTCGCTGATCTTTGACCCTGAGAAAGCAGCGCTGTTTCAGGATTGCGGTATTGCATGGCTGGATACAGAGAAAGAGATCATCCCTGCCGCCATGCGCTATCTGGGGCTTGATCCCACTTCCACCAGCGAAGATGATTTCAACACGGCGGTAGAGCTGTTGATGACAGTGCGCCCCTATGTGCGTTATTTCCATTCGTCGCAATATATCTCTGATCTGGCGAATGGGGAAATCTGTCTGGCCGTTGGCTGGTCGGGCGATGTGTTGCAGGCGGCAGAGCGCGCGAGCGAGACAAACCAGTCTTTCGAGGTGGGCTATGCGATTCCCGATGAAGGGGCGCATCTGTGGTTTGATATGCTTGTGATCCCGGCAGATGCCCTCAACCCGGAGGGGGCGCATGCGTTTATCAATTTCCTGATGGATGCCGAGATCGCTGCTGATATCACAAATTATGTGATGTTCCCTAATGCCAATGCCGCCTCTACCCCTTTTGTGGATGAAGAAGTGCTCAATGATCCGACAATCTACCCGTCGGCAGAGGCAAAGGCAGGGTTCTGGACATTGCAGCCCTATGACAATCGCACAGAGCGTGTGAGTACACGCCTCTGGACGCGGGTACGCACAGGCCAGTAAGATAATGACACCCCTGCCGGAATCCCGCAGGGGTGTTTTCCAATATCTGGGCAGAAGGGAAATCCATGGCGCAGCCTGCTGGTGCTTGTGAAACGAAGCCTTGGCGCAGCGAGGCGGCCAAGCCGTTCATATCGGTTCGCAATATTGTAAAGCAATTTGGCGATTTTACCGCCGTAGCCAATGTCGATCTTGATATCTACAAGGGCGAGTTGTTTTGCCTTCTGGGGGAATCGGGTTGCGGTAAATCCACCCTGTTGCGGATGCTTGCAGGGTTTGAACACCCCACCAGCGGCACAATCACCATTGACGGTGAAAATATGGCGCGTGTGCCGCCAGACCGACGCCCAACCAATATGATGTTCCAGTCTTATGCACTGTTCCCGCATATGAGCGTGGAAAAGAATGTGGCCTATGGCCTGTTGCGCGAGGGGCTGCCACGGGCCGAGGCCTATGCGCGTGCGGGTGAGATGCTGCGCATGGTCAAGCTGGAAAAACTGGCGCGGCGCAAGCCTGACCAGTTGTCGGGCGGCCAGCGCCAGCGCGTGGCCTTGGCGCGGGCACTTGTGAAAAAGCCCAAGCTTTTGCTTCTGGATGAACCCTTGGGCGCGCTGGACAAGAAATTGCGCGAAGAAACGCAGTTCGAGTTGATCAAGATTCAGGAAAGTTTGGGCGTGACATTCATTGTTGTGACCCATGATCAGGATGAGGCCATGACCCTTGCCACCCGGATTGGGGTGATGAAAGACGGGGTGATTGAACAGATCGGCGAGCCGCGCGAGATTTATGAGACCCCGAATTCCCGCTTTGTGGCGGATTTCATCGGTTCTGTGAACCTGTTTGAAGGCAAGATCGATGCCGCCGCCCCCGATCTGATGCGGATTGAGACCCAAGATCTGGGCGCAGTATTGCTGCCACCGCAATCGGGGCTGACATTGGGCCAGCCTGTCTGGGGCGCTGTGCGGCCAGAGCGCTTTGCGCTGTCGCGCGCCAAGCCAGAGACTGCGCCAAACGCATGGCACGGCGTGGTGGAAGAAATGGGCTATATCGGCCATATGTCGCATTACCGTATCAGGCTGGCCAATGGTGTGCTGATCCGCGCCAGCCAATCCAACCGCCTGCGCGATGAAGACCCGATTTCATGGGATGAAAAGGTCTGGATATCGGTGCAGCCTTCGGCCTTTCGGGTGCTGACCCGATGAGCGCGGGCAATGCACTGACCCGTTCTGCCCCGTGGCGCGGCACGGCATGGGCTATGGGCAAGCTGGGCATTTCGGGCCGCACGCTTGTTATTGCCATTCCCATGCTCTGGCTATTGGTGTTTTTCCTTGCACCGTTTTTCGTGCTGGGCCGTATCTCGCTGGCAGAGGCCATCATTGCCCGCCCGCCCTATACGCCGCTATTTGAACGCGGGCCGGATGGCAGCCTTCAGATTATAGCTAGCCTTGAGAATTACCGCTTTCTGCTGGAAGATGCGCTTTATCGCAATGCCTATCTCTCTTCGATCCGGATTGCGCTGGTTTCCACCATCTTTGCGCTGCTGATCGGCTATCCCATTGCCTATTACATCGCGCGCGCGCCAGAACCCAAACGCTCGCTTTTGCTGTTGATGGTGATCTTGCCGTTCTGGACAAGCTTTTTGTTGCGCGTTTATGCGTGGATGGGGTTTTTGCGCTCCAACGGGGTGATCAATAACACGCTTATATCGCTGGGCCTGATCGACAGCCCAATTCAGATGATGCAGACGGATTTCGCGGTTTATATCGGGATTGTATATACGTATCTGCCGTTCATGATCCTGCCACTTTACGCCAATCTGACAAAGCTGGATGGCGCCTTGCTGGAGGCTGCGGCGGATTTGGGGGCCTCGCCCATGGTGACGTTTTTTACGGTCACGCTGCCTTTGTCTTTGCCCGGTATTGTGGCGGGTTCCATGCTGGTCTTCATTCCGGCCATCGGGGAATATGTGATCCCGGCGCTGCTGGGCGGGCCAGATACGCTGATGATCGGGCGGGTGCTGTGGGATGAATTTTTCGGTAGCCGGGATTGGCCTGTCGCCTCTGCGGTGGCGATTGTCATGCTCTTTCTGGTGGTTGCGCCCATCATGTGGCTGCAATCGGTACAAAACCGGCGGGAGGAGGGCTGATGCGCGGTTGGTTCCTGCCCCTTGCCGTGGTGCTTGGCTTTGTGTTTCTGTATGCGCCCATCGTCTCTTTGGTGGTGTTTTCCTTCAATGACAGTCGTCTTGTGACAGTCTGGGGTGGGGTTTCCACCCGCTGGTATGGCGAATTGCTGCGCGATCGTCAGATCATCAATGCCGCCTGGATCAGTTTGCAGGTGGCTTTCTATAGCGCTACCCTTGCCACCATCATCGGCACGCTGGGCGCTTTTGTGCTGACGCGGTTCAGCAAATTCACCGGGCGGCTGGTTTTGACGGCGATGATAACCGCGCCTTTGGTGATGCCGGAAGTGATTACCGGGCTGTCGCTTTTGCTGCTGTTTGTGTCGATGGAACAGATGGTGGGCTGGCCTGCAGGCCGTGGCATGCCAACAGTGGTGATTGCTCATACCACCTTTTGCGCTGCTTTTGTGGCGGTTATCGCGCAATCGCGCCTGCGCAGCATGGACGATTCGCTGGAAGAGGCCGCACGCGATCTGGGGGCAGGGCCAGTGCGCGTGTTTTTTGATGTCACCTTGCCTGTCATTGCGCCTGCGCTTGTGGCGGGCTGGCTTTTGGCCTTTACGCTCTCGCTGGATGATCTGGTTATTGCAAGCTTTGTGTCCGGCCCCGGCGCCTCTACGCTGCCGATGGTGATCTTCTCCAAAATCCGGCTGGGGGTAAGCCCGGATGTGAACGCGCTGGCCACAATCATTATAGGCTTTGTGCTGATTGCCGTGGTGATTGCGGGCTGGCTGATGCGGCGCGCCATGCGCAAAGGGTTATAGTTTGCTATAAGAAAAGCTGATCACTAAAATAAGAAAAAGCAACTTAACCTGATTGATGCGACCTGTTAGAACCATTCCAGACATCTTAACCTGGAGGGAATCATGGACGGTTCTGACAAGGCGGGCAAATGCCCCGTCATGCATGGCGGACAAACAACAACCGGCTCGCATGTGATGGAATGGTGGCCAAAGGCCCTGAATCTGGACATTCTGCACCAGCACGACACCAAGGCGAACCCGCTGACGGGGTTTAGCTACCGCGAGGAGGTGAAGAAGCTGGATGTGGCCGCGCTGAAAGCTGACATTCACGCGCTTTTGACAGATAGCCAAGATTGGTGGCCTGCCGATTGGGGCCATTATGGCGGCCTGATGATCCGCATGTCTTGGCATGCAGCCGGGACCTACCGTGTGCAAGATGGTCGCGGCGGCGCCGGGACAGGCAATCACCGTTTTGCCCCCCTCAACTCCTGGCCCGACAATGCCAACCTTGACAAGGCCCGCCGCCTGCTATGGCCAATCAAGAAGAAATACGGCAACCAGATCAGCTGGGCCGATCTGATGGGTCTGGCAGGCACGATTGCCTATGAGAATATGGGCCTGAAAACATTTGGCTTTGCCTATGGCCGCGAAGATATCTGGCATCCTGAGAAGGATGTGTACTGGGGGTCAGAGAAAGAATGGCTTGCCCCCTCGGATGAGCGTTATGGCGATGTGGGCGATGCATCGAGCATGGAAAACCCGCTTGCGGCTGTGCAAATGGGCCTGATCTATGTGAACCCGGAAGGCGTGAACGGCCAGCCCGACCCGTTGAAAACCGCCCAGCATGTGCGCGAAACATTCGCCCGCATGGCAATGAATGACGAAGAGACCGTTGCCCTGACAGCCGGCGGGCACACTGTGGGCAAAGCCCATGGCAATGGCCGCGCCGAAAACCTTGGCCCTGCTCCCGAAGGTGCGGCGCTGGAAGAAGGCGGCCTTGGCTGGAACAATCACAAGACCCGCAGCATTGGCCGCGATACAGTGACATCCGGCATTGAGGGCGCTTGGACAACCCATCCCACCAAATGGGATATGGGCTATTTCAAGCTGCTATTCGGCTATGAGTGGGAATTGAAGAAATCCCCGGCTGGCGCATGGCAGTGGGAACCCATCGACATCAAGGAAGAAGACAAGCCTGTCGATGTGGAAGATCCCTCTATCCGCTACAATCCGATCATGACAGATGCCGATATGGCCATGAAAATGGATCCCGCCTATCGCGCGGTCTGCGAAAAATTCATGGCCGATCCTGCCAGCTTTGATGATGCATTCGCCCGCGCATGGTTCAAGCTGACCCATCGCGACATGGGGCCGAACACACGTTATATTGGCCCGGATGCCCCCAAGGAAATTCTGATCTGGCAAGATCCGGTACCCGCAGGCGCGACAGGCTATGATGTGGCGGCGGTGAAAGCCAAGATCGCGGCTGCCGGGTTGTCTGTGGCCGATATGGTTGCAACGGCTTGGGATAGTGCGCGTACGTTCCGCCAGTCGGATTATCGCGGCGGTGCAAATGGCGCGCGCATTCGTCTTGCCCCGCAAAAGGATTGGGATGGCAACGAGCCTGCCCGCCTGCAAACGGTGCTGGCAGTGCTGGAACCAATCGCGGCGGAAACAGGCGCCTCTGTGGCCGATGTGATTGTTCTGGCCGGCAATCTTGGGGTAGAGCAGGCCGCCAAGGCGGCAGGCTTTGACATTGAGGTGCCTTTCGCACCCGGCCGTGGCGATGCCACAGCCGAGATGACAGATGCCGACAGCTTCAAATGGCTGGAGCCGCTGGCAGATGGTTTCCGCAACTGGCAGAAGAAGGATTATGTTGTCTCTGCCGAGGAGATGCTTCTGGATCGTGCCCAACTGATGGGCCTGACAGCGCCGGAAATGACCGTGCTTCTGGGCGGCATGCGGGCAATGGGCACCAATCACGGCGGCACGGCGCATGGGGTCTTTACGGATCGCGTGGGCGCGCTGACGACCGATTTCTTTGTCAATCTGACAGATATGGCGTGGAAATGGGTTCCCAAAGGCGCGAATCTGTATGAGCTGCAAGACCGCAAGACTGGTGCGAAAAAATGGACAGCCACACGCGCTGATCTGGTCTTTGGGTCGAATTCGGTTCTGCGGGCCTATGCGGAAATCTATGCGCAAGATGACGCTGGCGCGAAATTCGTGCAGGATTTCGTTGCAGCCTGGACAAAGGTGATGACAGCAGATCGCTACGATCTGGCGTAATTGCCTGACCTACAGCATCATGCGGCCCGCCTTTTGGCGGGCCGTTTTATATTGGCTCAGGCCGACAGGATCAGCGCCCGCGTTGCTCCGACAGCAGCAAATTCACAGCCCTGCGTTTTGCCGCGCCATTGGCGCAGCCATTTGCCGGGTGCGGCCAGCATTTCCAGCCACCATAGCTGGCGTGCAAGGCGTCGTGCGGCTTGCCACTGGGGCAGGGGGGCTGCGCTGCGATAGCCTGCCAAAACTATGGGTGCAGCATCCATCCCTGGCTGGTCTTGCACAAAGGCCGAATGCAGCAGCAAATACAGATCGCGCGCCTGATCACGCGGTGTGGCAGTCAGTTTCGCCCCGGCTTCGAGATCCAGAAATGTCAGCCGCGCGCCATCCCAGCATATATCTCGCAGGCTGGGGCGGCCATGGGTCAGACCAAGGCCATGCAAGCGTGCCAGTTCCACGCCTGCCGCATGCAACAGCGCCACATCTGCCCGACCGCTGCCCAGCAGATCGGCCAGATTAGGCCCATGATCGGCCAGAATCACACAATCTGTTTCTTCAGCAAGAATGTCGGGAACCGCGGCGCCCTTGGCCGCAAAGGCCCGGATCAACCCCACTTCGCGCGCGAAGGCGCGCTTGGGATCGCCCTTTTGCAACCGCCACCGCACAGAGCTATGGCTCTCTGGGCGTTTCACGAAAAAAGCCTTGCCCGAAAGCTCAATTCGGGCCAGACGCTGGTCGGGCACAGACCGCGCCGCCGCAAGAAGCGCTTCGGCAGAGGGGGGCGGCAGAGTGGATGACAGGTTCATGCCGCCTGCTAATCCGCGCCGGGCAGGCGTGTCAACCATCGGAGAGAGGCTTGCAGGCTCAGGTTTCCATCACCGCGCTTGATTTTCTGCTCATCTGCCTTGGTGGGGGCTTGGGCAGCGTGCTGCGCGGTGTGATGACAGCGCGCTTTGCCCCCCGGTTTTCGGTGGCAGGTGCCACGCTCCTGATCAACCTCTCTGGCAGCTTTCTGATCGGGCTTGCCTTTGCCGTCAGCCTTGTGCCGAACCCTTATCTGGGGGGAATGGGGATACTCTTTGCCTCTATCGGCTTTTTGGGCGGCTTTACCACAGTATCGGGCTTTGCGCTGCACGTGCTTGAGTATTCCACGGCACTTGGCCACCTGTTCCACGAACATGTGGCCAGTCATTCCATGACATGTGGCCACCCCCGGGAAGTGATCTGCGAGGCTGTTTATTCATGACGTGATTTTCACGCCTGCGTC
>JAIUNA010000053.1 GCA_022565265.1 Roseinatronobacter sp.
AAGTCCGAACGAAACTCAGGCTATGCGCAGGTGGCAGCCAAATCGCTGTGCCGGGGGGCGGCCCAGCGATGCGCGGCGGCCTTCGGCCTTGATTCCGCGCTTGGCGCGCTACACAAATGTCCCCAACATGCTCACACCTGCCCATAGGTCGCTTTTGTGAGGTGCAGACAGCAAACCCGCGCCGCAAAACCCCTTTCCCTTTGCCCCCTGCCCCCATATCCTTGCGCCTATGACCCCTTGCATCAGGAGATGACATGCGCTGTGTCTTTGTCCAATTTCGTTGCCAGCCCGGCAAAACCTATGACGTGGCAACCGCCATCTATGACCGCGAAGTGGTGTCGGAACTTTATTCCACCTCTGGTGAATATGATCTGATGGCGAAAATCTATATCCCCGAAGAGGAGGATGTGGGGCATTACCTCTCCGACAGGCTGTTCGATATTCCGGGTATAAACCGCACCCTGACTACGATGACCTTCAAGGCATTCTGAAACGGGGCCGGGCGTGGGGCGTGGCCGCAGATAAAGCGACAGCCGCGCGCCAGTGCCTCTGCTCAGCTGCGCATCAGCCGGAACAACGCAGAGGCCCCCCAGCCGAAAAACACAGCCAGCCCCAGCGCCAGAAGCCCGTATAAAAACGGCTGTTCATAGGCGAGATTTGTAAGCCAGCGTTCCAACACCGCTTTGCGTACATCAATGAAAGTCTCGTATTCATCAATCACATCCCCGTCACGCAACAGAAAGATACGTGCGGAGTAAGTGCCTTCCACGATATTCTTGGGCAGCAGAATCCGAGTGCTGAACAAGGTGTCGCGCTCCAGATCGACAGCGCCATCGCGGCTTTGATAAAGGCCCGCGCGCTCTCGGATGCGGATCAGCGCTTCGGTAAAGGCGGCAGGGTCTGCCCTGTCAACACTGCCGCGCGCCTCGAATATCGCCAGACGGGTGGAAATGCGATGTGTCAGATCAGCCTCTGCCGACAGGATATCGCGCAAGGGCCGAGTTGTTGCCACAGCGTAAAAGCTGGGGGCTGCGCGTACCTCTTGGGCATCGGTATTCACCCAGATGCCAAAGCGGCGGGCCTTGCGCCATATCACGGCCGGTTGGGGTGGCCCCTCTACTGTCACGATCACAGCCAGATCAGAGCCTTCGGGAAGCGCCGCCTCGCGCCGCACTGCGCCATAAATCAGGATATCCGAGCCTTCAAAATTCACCGTCAGCGACACGCGGTTCTGGCTTAGCCCGGCAATTACCTGCTCTGCGCGCAGTTCAAACGCGGCAAGGCAAAGCAACAAGACCCACAAAACCCGCATCAAAACCGCCCCGGCACAGTGATCACGAAAAACTCCGTCGGCGTCCAGAGCAGATCGAAGGCAATCTTGCCACAAACCGCCAGCACGAGAAGCGCCAAGAGAATGCGCAACTGTTCTGCGCGCAGTTTCAGCCCTATCCGCGTCCCCACCTGTGCGCCGACAACCCCGCCAAGGATCAGGAAAATTGCCAGCATCACATCAACGCTTTGGTTGGTGATAGCGTGCATCATAGTGGTGAAGGCGGCGACGAATGTAACCTGAAACAGCGAGGTTCCGATCACAACCTTTGTGGGCATGCCCAGAAGGTAAATCATGGCCGGAACAAGGATAAACCCGCCCCCGACCCCCATAATCGCGGCCAGAATGCCCACGCCCATTCCCACCAGAAGCGGCGGAAAGACAGAAATATAGAGGCCCGATGTGCGAAACTTCATCTTGAAAGGCAGGTTGTGCAGCCATGTATGCACATGCAGCTTGCGCCGGGCCGCCGCCGGATTGCGCGATCGCAACAGCGCGCGCAGGCTTTCTTGCAGCATCAGCCCGCCAATGATGCCAAGGAAAATGACGTAAGACAGCTGCACAATCAGATCAATCTGGCCAAGCCTGCTCATCAGGTTGAAAAACCAGATCCCGATCACAGAGCCGATCAAGCCCCCGATCAGAAGCACAGTGCCCATGCGCAAATCGACTGTCTTGCGCTTGAGATGGGCCAGAACCCCCGAAATACTGGAGGCCACAACCTGATTGACGCCCGTAGCCACGGCCACCGCAGGCGGGACGCCGATAAAGAACAATAGCGGCGTGATCAGAAACCCGCCGCCCACACCGAACATGCCCGATAGCAGCCCCACGCCGCCACCAACCCCCAAGAGTGTGAAGGCATTGACCGATGTCTCGGCGATAGGCAGGTAAATCTGCATTCTGCTCTCAGGGCCGCGCGGGCTGTTTTAGTGTTCCTTTACATAGGCGGCCCCACCGGCACGCGGTGGAATGGCTTTGCCTACGAACCCTGCCAGAATGACAACCGTCAGGATATAGGGCAAGGCCTGCATTGCCTGAACTGGCACTGCAACCCCGAAAATATCAATATTCTGAAACCTGTTGGCCACAGCTTCCAGCAAACCGAACAGCAAAACCGCCCCCATCGCCTGCCAAGGCCGCCATTTTGCGAAAATCATGGCTGCCAGCGCGATGAATCCGCGCCCCGCCGTCATGTCTTTTACGAATCCTGCCGATAGCCCGGTGGAAAGATAGGCCCCCGCCAATCCGCACAACACCCCGCAAATGGCCACCGCCGCAAAGCGCAGCCCGATCACCGATACGCCTGCCGTATCTACTGCCGCCGGGTTTTCCCCCACCGCGCGCAGGCGCAGGCCAAAGCGGGTGCGAAACAGCAGATACCATGTGGCCGGAACACAGAGGAACGCCACATAGACCAAGGGCGCAGGGCCCGACAGGATGCCGTGATAAACAGGGCCAATCACCGGCACATCGCGCAGGTTTTCGGCAAAGGGCAGATCAATGCGCGCCATGCGTGCATCGCCCGAAAGCGAGGGGGTGCGCCCGCCCTGCCGGAACCAGTTTTGCGCAATCACAACCGTGATCCCGGCGGCCAGAAAGTTTATCGCCACCCCCGAAATCCGCTGATTGCCCCGGAAGGTAATGGCCGCCCCCCCATGCACCAGCGACATGAGCACAGAACCCGCCACCGCCGCCGCCACCCCGATCCAGACATTGCCGGAAACAAAGGCAATCGCCGCCGCCATGAAGGCCGCGCCCAGCATCTTGACTTCCAGGCCGATATCAAACACGCCCGCGCGTTCTGATATCAGGCCCGCAAGGCAGGCGAATAAAAGCGGCGTGGCCAGCCGCAAGGTGGAATCCAGCACTTGAACAAAGGTTGCAATATCCATCACCGCGCCCCCCGCAGGGCAAAGAGCCGCGCAATCGGGATACGCACCATATTATCAAGCGCGCCGGTAAACAGGATCACCAGCGCCTGAATGACCACGATCAATTCGCGCGGGATCGATGTCCAAAGTGCAAGCTCTGCCCCGCCCTGATAGAGAAAGCCAAAGAGGATGGCCGCCAGAAACACCCCGAACGGATGGTTGCGCCCCATCAGCGCCACCGCAATGCCGATAAATCCCGCCCCTTCAACTGCGTTCAGCACAAGGCGTTGCTGCTCGCCCATCACGGAATTGACCGCCATCAACCCCGCCAGCGCGCCAGAGATGAGCATGACATAAATGGTAATCCGCGCAGGCGAGATGCCCGCATATTCCGCCGCAGGTTCCGATTCGCCAAAGGCGCGGATCTGATAGCCCAGCCGCGTGCGCCACAACAAAAACCACACCGCAAAACACATGCCCACCGCGATCAGAAGCGAGATGTTCACAGGCGGTACACGGCTGAAGGGGATGCCCACCAGTGCCAGCATTTCATGCAGTTTTGGCAGTGCCACTTCGGCTGGAAAGCGCGGCGAGCTTGGGTCTTGCGATCCTTGGGGGCGCAGCACATTGACCAGCACATAGCCCAGAAGCGAGGCGGCGATGAAATTGAACATGATCGTGGTGATAACGATATGGCTGCCGCGCCGGGCTTGCAGATAGCCCGGTATCAGCGCCCAAAGCGCGCCAAACCCCGCCGCGCCTGCGCAAGCGGCCAGCAGCGCCAGCGACCAATGCGGCCACGGAATATAAAGGCAAACCAACGCCACCCCCAAACCGCCCAAGAGCGCTTGCCCTTCGCCCCCGATATTGAACAGCCGCGCCTGAAAGGCCACAGCTACCGCAAGCCCGGTGAACATGAAATTGGTGGCGTAATAGAGCGTATAACCCCAGCCATAGCTGGAGCCGAACGCCCCTTCCACCATCAGCTTCACCGCCGCCCAAGGGCTTTCGCCAATCGCCCAGATCAGGATACCCGACAGGATAAAGGCCAAGAGCACCGAAACCAGCGGCACAAGCGTCACATCCGCCCAATTCGGAATGCGCCCATTCCCGCTCATGCCATGCCCGCCATCAACAGCCCCAATTCCTGCGCATTTGTTTTCTCTGGCAGACGCTCGCCCATGATGCGCCCATCAAACATCACCACAATCCGGTCAGACAGCGCCATGATTTCATCCAACTCGACCGAGACAAGCAATATCGCCGCCCCGGCATCGCGCAACCGGATCAGGCGTTGGTGGATAAATTCAATCGCGCCGATATCCACCCCGCGCGTGGGCTGGCCCACCAACAGCAAATCCGGCGCATGTTCGATCTCGCGCGCCAGCACGATTTTTTGCTGGTTGCCGCCAGAAAAGCCACTGGCCTTGAGTTGCGGATCGGGCGGGCGCACATCGAATGCGGCCATCTTTGCGCTGGTATCGCGGATAATGGCGTCATTATCCATTTTCCACGGTGTTGGGTTATAGGCGGGATCATTGTGATAGCCGAGGGCGGTATTCTCCCACGCATGGAAATTCAGCACCAGCCCGCGCCTATGGCGGTCTTCGGGCACATGGGCCACGGCTGTCGCGCGGCGGGTCTGGGCATCGGCGCCGGGGCCAGAAAGGGGCAGCACCGCGCCACGCAACCATGCCTGCCCGGTGGCTGGGCGCAGGCCCGCCAGCACTTCCAGAAGCTCTGACTGGCCATTGCCCGCAACCCCGGCAATGCCCAGAATCTCGCCCGCGCGGATGGTGAAATCAAGGCCGCGCAGCCGTTCCACCCCTTGGCCATCCACCAGCCGCAGCGATTGCACGCGCAGCACTTCTTCGCCCGGCGTGGCGGGGGTTTTTTCCACCCGCAACAGCACCTTGCGCCCAACCATCAATTCTGCAAGCTCGGTCGGGCTGGTCTGGGCGGTGGCCCGCGTGGCCACCATTTCGCCGCGCCGCATGACAGAGACATCATCTGTCACATCCATGATCTCGCGTAGTTTATGGGTGATCAGGATGATGGTTTTGCCCTGCTCTTTCAGCCCGCGCAGAATGCGGAACAGATGGTCGGCCTCGGAGGGGGTAAGAACGCCCGTGGGTTCGTCCAGAATAAGGATATCGGCCTCGCGATAGAGCGCCTTGAGGATTTCGACGCGCTGCTGATGGCCGACAGAGAGGTTTTCTATCAGCGCGTCAGGATCGACATTCAATTCAAACTCGCGCGCCAGATCTTTCAGCAAGCCGCGCGCTTTGGCCAGAGAGGGGCGCAGCAGGGCAGAGCCTTCTGCCCCAAGGATCACATTTTCCAGAACCGTAAAATTCTCGACCAATTTGAAATGCTGAAACACCATGCCAATGCCCGCGCGGATGGCAGACAGGCTGTCGGGTATCTCTGTCGGGCGTCCATTGATCAAAATCTCGCCAGCATCGGCGCGGTAAAACCCATACAAAATCGACATGAGCGTGGATTTGCCCGCGCCATTTTCGCCCACAATGCCATGGATTGTGCCGCGCCGGACACGGATGGAAATGTCTTTATTGGCCTGCACCGGGCCAAATGCCTTGCATATGCCCCGCAATTCGATTGCAGGGATATCCGATGCGGCAGTCTCCTGCCGCATCTGAGGGGGGTGTGTCAGCGACATGCGCGGATCAGAAGGCCGGGCAAACACTATCCGTGCGGTAATCATGCACGCTCAATTCCCCCGCAATGATCGCGGCGCGCGCGGCCTCGACGGCCTCTTGCATCTCGGCGGAGATCAGATCGGCATTATGCTCGTCCAGCGCATAGCCCACACCGCCTGCGGCCAGATCCATCAGCACAACGCCGGTTTCCAGACCGGGGCCATCGGTGAAGGCATCATAAACAGCCTGATCCACCAGTTTGAGCATGGATGTCAGAACAGAGCCGGGGTGCAGGTAATTTTGATTGGAATCCACCCCGATAGAGTAAACCCCTGCATCTGCCGCCGCTTGCAGCACGCCAAGCCCCGTGCCACCCGCCGCCGCAAACACCACATCAGAGCCTTGCGAGATTTGCGCGCGCGCAATCTCGCCGCCGCGTACAGGGTCATTCCATGCGGCGGGAGTGTCGCCTGTGTAATTCACGATCACATTGATATCGGCATTCACCGCTTTTGCACCTTGGGCAAAGCCGCAGGCAAAGGCGGTAATCAGCGGAATTTCCATACCGCCCACAAAGCTGACAGTACCGGTTTCATTGGCCATCGCGGCCAGCATTCCCACCAGATAGCTGCCTTCATGTTCGGCAAAGATGACAGAGCGTACATTGGGCAGATCCACCACGGCATCAATCAGTACGAAAGATGTATCGGGGTAATCGGGGGCCACTTCTTCCAGCGTGGGGGCATTCTGAAAGCCCATCACCACCACGGGGTTAGAGCCTGCTTCGGCCAGACGGCGGGCGAATTGCACGCGCTGTGCGGCGGCCTGCATTTCGATCTCGCGGTAGCCGCCGCCGGTTTCGGCCTTCCAGCGCTCTGCCCCGTTATAAGCGGCCTCATTGAAGGATTTGTCAAATTTGCCGCCCAGATCGAACATAAGCGCCGGGTCGGCATGGGCGAGGGTTGCAGTAAATGCCAGCGCAGAGCCTGCGCCAAGAAAGGTTTTGAGACTGGTCATTCCGGTTTCTCCTGTTGAGCCGCAGATTGCACAGAAACCCGCATCTGAGGTCTGGTTCGTGGGCGAAATTGCGCCGCGATTACGATGATTAAGTCTGGATTTGATCATATGGTCAATATGAAAATAATTCCCCGACCATCCTGCGCGGGGATTGCCCGATCACGCAGCCAGTTCTGCCCGAAAGACAAGCGCATCGGCCACCTGCCCGCCTGCACGATAATAGCCCTTGCGCCCGCCCTGACGCTGAAAGCCAAGGCTTTCATAAAGCGCCTGCGCGGCCATATTGGGGGCGGCCACTTCCAGAAAACACACGCGCGCGCCGCGCAGTTGGGCCATATGCAGCCCCTCTTGCAGCAGGGCGCGCGCCAGCCCTTTGCGCCGCGCATCGGGCGCTGTGGCGAGGGTTAATAGCTCTGCCTCATCTGCGGCCACGCGGAACAAGGCAAAGGCGCGCAGCCCGCCGCTCTCGCTGCGCTGGCACAGAAAACAGGCGGAATCGGCAAGGAATGGCGCGAAATCTGCCGCGCGCCACGGCGGCGGCAGCTGGAAGCATTGCGCATGCAGCGCGGCGAGTTCCTCTGGGGTGGTCATGGCAGGATAAGGGGCGGGCGCTCTGCCGGGGGGGCGGCATCGGCAGGGCGGATATAAAGCGGGGCGGGGCGTGCGGGTTGGGGGCTGGCGGCCTTGCGCGCGCCCACGCGCGCGATGGCCTCTGCCAGCGGATAGCGCGGCGCCAGCACCTGCCCGCCTGTGCGCGCGGCCCAAAGCATGGCGGCACTGCCCACAACCGGAAAGGCGGCAAAACCTTGCGCATCGGCGGCATCCAACAACAGCGGTTCCCCCGGCTCTGGTGTAAACTCTTGCACATAAACCTCGTTGCGGCGCGCATCCTCACACACGGTCAGCGGGCGGGGCAACCCTTCGGCGCGGGCCTCGAACTGTGAGACACCAACAGCAGGAATACCCAGCCCCAAAGCCAGCCCGCGCGCAGCAGAAACGGCAATGCGGATACCGGTAAAATTGCCCGGCCCCACCCCCACGGCAAGAGCATCGAGATCGGCCCAGCCATGCCCGCCCGCGTGCAAAACCTCTGTCAAAAGCGGGATCAGGCGTTCGGCCTGCCCGCGCGCCATCTCTTCGCTGGCACTGGCCAGAAGCTGCGCGCCGCAGACAAGAGCGGCCGCGCAATGCGCGGCCGATGTGTCAAACCCCAGAACAAGCTTATCAGAGGGCAACCGGGCGTACCTCTGTCACTTCGGGGATATAGTGGCGCAACAGGTTCTCTATCCCCATTTTCAGCGTCAGAGTGGATGACGGGCAGCCCGCGCAGGCGCCTTTCATATGCAAATAGACAACCCCGCGCTCGCACCCGTGAAAGGTGATATCGCCGCCATCTTGCGCCACGGCGGGGCGCACGCGGCTATCCAGCAATTCCTTAATCTGGCCTACAATCTCGCTGTCGGGGCCATCATGGGCAGCATGGGCAGAGGCGGCCTCGCCCTCCATCACGGCAGCGCCGGATTGGAAATGTTCCATGACAGCGCCCAGAATTTCGGGCTTCACATGCTGCCATTCCACATCATCGGTTTTGGTGACAGTGATGAAATCGCTGCCCAGAAACACCCCCGCCACGCCCGATACCTGAAACAGACGCCGCGCAAGCGGCGATGTACTGGCGGCATCGGCATTGGGGAAATCGGCTGTGCCAAGGCCAAGCACTTCTTGGCCGGGGATGAATTTCAGCGTTGCCGGATTGGGCGTGGATTCCGTCTGGATGAACATGTGACAAGCCTCCTGTCTCTTGCAGAGGATATGCGCCCTGCCCTGCGCTGTGTCAAGGCGGGGGCCGCTGCGCTGCTCTTGACACTTGGCAGCACTCTGGCCAGCTTGGCGGCAAACCGGAAAGGAACCGCCATGTATTTCGCCTCTGACAACACTTCTGGCATGCCCGCGCAGGTGTTGGATGCGCTGGGAAAGGCCAATGATGGCTACGCGCCGGGATATGGGGCTGATACGCTGATGGAGGGCGTGCGCACGCGTATCCGCGAGGTGTTTGAAGCACCTCAGGCCGAGGTCTTTCTTGTAACCACGGGCACTGCCGCCAATGCGCTGGCTTTGGCCACGCTCTGCCCGCCTTGGGGGGCGATTTATGGCCATAGCCTTGCGCATATCGCCGTGGATGAATGCGGCGCGCCTGAATTTTTCACTGCGGGCGCAAAGCTTGTTGGAATTGCGGGTGACAATGGCAAGATCACACCAGAGGCACTTGGCGCAGCGCTGGCGCAGGCCGGGCGCGGGGTGGTGCATCATGTCCAGCCCGGCGCGCTGAGCCTGACCAACCTGACAGAATGCGGAACCCGCTACAGCCCCGACGAGATTGCAGCCCTCAGCGCTGTGGCCCATGCCCATGGCCTGCCTGTCCATCTGGACGGCGCGCGCTTTGCCAATGCGCTGGTGGCCGAAGGCTGCACGCCTGCCCAAATGACATGGCGCGCAGGGGTGAATGCGCTATCGCTTGGCGGTACGAAAAACGGGTTGATGGGGGTAGAGGCGGTGGTTTTGTTTAACCCCGCGCGCGCGCAGGACTGGGAATTGCAATTGCGGCGCAAGCGGGCGGGGCATTTATGGTCAAAACACCGCTATCTTTCGGCGCAGATGGGCGCTTGGCTGGAAGATGATCTGTGGTTGGAACTGGCGCAGGGGGCCAATGCGATGGCCGCGCGGCTGGAAACAGCACTTGCGGGGCGCGCAGAGCTGGTGTTTCCGCGTGGCGGCAATATGGTGTTCGCCCGTTGGCCGCGCAGCCAGCACCAAAGCTTGCAGGCGGCAGGGGCGCAATATTACCTGTGGCCAGATGGGCAAAATATGGATGGGCCTGAGCACGAACAGATCAGCGCGCGGCTGGTCTGTTCCTGGAATACGACAGAGGCGCATATTACAGAGTTTCTGGCTGCAATGGAGGAAGCGTAAGAAAGCGGGCGCTGCGGCGGGCCTTCGGCCTGTGTAAACCGGGCAAGGTGCGGGGATCAGCCGGGTAAGGGTGCACCTCCCTTCCCTGCGCTAACCGCCCCTGCCCCTATCCGTCAAACATCAGCGCGCTGGTTCCGAAATCGCATGTCACGCGCCCGCGCATTGCCCTTATCTCTCAATCTCTGCACCTTTGCACCTGTTTGCCCCCGATCAAAGCAGGCCGCGCCTGATATGGATAGGCTGGCATTCATGCCAGAAGTGACAGAGCCAAAACCCCCCGTCTTTGCCGCGCAAGAAATCACGCGCGTTTTTCGCATGGGCGCTGTCTGCGTGCAGGCATTGCGCGGCGTGTCGCTGGCGCTGCAAGAGGGCGAAATGGTCGTTTTGCTTGGGGCCTCTGGCTCTGGCAAATCCACGCTTCTGAACATTTTGGGGGGGCTTGATCACCCGACAGAGGGGCGGGTCTTCTTTCGTCAAACCGAACTCACACGCGCCACAGATGCTGCGCTGACAAAATACCGGCGCGATCATGTGGGGTTTGTGTTTCAATTCTACAATCTGGTTCCCAGCCTGACCGCGCGCGAGAATGTGGCGCTGGTAACCGAAATCGCGCGCAATCCGATCACACCCGAAACGGCGCTGGATCTGGTGGGGTTGTCGGCGCGGATGGATCATTTTCCGGCGGAATTGTCGGGGGGCGAACAGCAGCGCGTGGCCATCGCCCGCGCCATCGCCAAACAGCCCGATGTGTTGCTATGCGATGAACCAACCGGCGCGCTGGATAGTGCAACCGGGATTCAGGTGCTCGAAGCGCTGTGCCGCGTGAATGCGGAACTGGGCACGGCAACTGTGCTGATCACCCATAATGCGGAAATCCAGCGTATCGCGCATCGCGTCATTGTGCTGGCAGATGGGCGCGTGATCCGCGATGAGATCAACGCCCAGCGCCTGGCCCCCGCGCAGGTGTCGTGGTGAGGGCGCTTGAACGCAAGCTGTTGCGTGATCTGCGCCGCATCTGGGCGCAGACAGTGGCGATTGCGCTGGTTCTGGCCTGTGGGGTGATGGTGATGGTGGCGGCTCAGGGCACGCAACTTTCACTTTTGGGCACGCAGGCGGCCTATTATGACCGCCATCGCTTCGCCGATATTTTTGCCAGCGCCACGCGCGCCCCCCGTGCCTTGCTGGCCGAGATTGCCACGATCGACGGTGTGGCGCAGGTGGACGGGCGCATCGGCTTTCACGCCGTTCTGGATATCGCGGGGATGGAAGCGCCAGCGATGGGGCGCATCCTGTCAATTGGCCCAGAGCCGGGGCTGAACCTGCCGCTTCTGCGCCGTGGCACCTTGCCAGATCCTGACAGGCTGGATCAGGTGGCACTCAACGAGCCTTTTGCCGCAGCACATGGGCTGGTTCCCGGCAGCCGGTTTCAGGCTGTGCTGAATGGCCAGTTGCGCATGCTGGAGGTAAGCGGCTGGGTGCTCTCGCCCGAATTCATCTATAGCGTGGCCCCCGGAATGATGATGCCCGATGACCGCCGTTATGGGGTGATCTGGATGAATGAAGATGCCGCCGCCGCCCTGATGGATATGGCAGGGGCGTTCAATGAAGTGTCAGTTCGGCTTGCGCGCGGGGGCGATGCGCGCGCGGTTATCGCTTCGCTGGATCAGATGCTGGCCCCGTATGGCGGGGCGGGTGCACAGGGGCGCGCAGAGCAGACCAGCCACGCCTTCTTGGCCAGCGAATTGCAACAACTGGGCGCGCTCGCGCTCTATCTGCCGCCGGTCTTCCTGCTGGTGGCGGGGTTTTTGGTGAATATGGTTCTCGCGCGGCTTATAGCGATGGAGCGGCCGCAAATTGGGCTATTGCGCGCGCTGGGCTATACGCGGCGCGAAATTGCCCAGCATTATTTGAAGCTTGCCGCACTCATTGGCGCTGTCGGCGTGGCTGTGGGTTGGGCTGTAGGCTGGTGGCTGGGCGCGGGGATGCTTGCAATTTATGCCGAGTTCTTCCGCTTTCCTTTCCTGCTGCGCGATGCCGGAATTGGGGCCATGGCGCTGTCGGGGCTGCTGGGGCTGGGGGCGGCGCTTTTGGGGGCGCTGCGCGCGATCGGGGGCGCAATGCGCCTCTCTCCCGCCGAGGCCATGTCGCCGCCAACCCCGCCCAGTTTCGCGCGCGGCGTTCTGGATCGCCGGATTGCCCGGCTGCGGCTGCGCCAGACCAGCATGATGATCCTGCGCTCGCTTTTGCGCTGGCCGGGGCGGGCCGCGATTACGCTTGTCGGTGTTGCGCTATCGGTTGCGGTGCTGGTTGCCTCCTATTTCATCTTTGATGCTGTCGATCTTATTCATGAACGCGTCTTTGACCAAAGCAACCGCCAGCATATCACGCTGGCTCTGGCGCAGCCCGCACCCATGCACGCAGTGGAAGACGCCCATGCCCTTCCGGGCATATTGGCGGCGGAAGGGGCCTTTGGCGTGCCAGTGCGGCTGGCGCATGGCCATCGCAGCCACATGACAGCGCTTCAGGGGCATTTTGGCGGCGCAGTACTGGCGCGGGTGATTGATGATTACACTGGCCCGGTTGCCCTGCCGGCACATGGGCTGGTGCTACCGGAACTGCTGGCGCGCAAGCTTGGGGTGGGGCCGGGCGATAAGGTGGATGTCGATCTGCTCAGCCCGCCGCGTATCCGGCTGGAACTGCCGGTGGCGCGCGTGATTCATCAAAGCTTCGGGGCCGAAGCGCATATTGCGGCCAGTGCGCTTTTTGCTGACATGGGAATCGCGCCGCAGGTTAGCCATATCCATTTGCGTGTCGATCCTGCGCAAATGCCCGCGCTGCAAGCGCATATATAAGCTTTGCCCGCATTTTCCGGCCTGTCAGACTGGCTCGCATTGCGCGCGGAGTGTGCTGCAACCATCAATGAAAGCCTGCTGACAATGGCGCTGATCTATACGGTGATTGGTGTGCTCATTGCCATTGGCGTGATCTACAACGCCGCGCGGATTCAACTGTCAGAGCGGATACATGAACTGGCGACCTTGCGCGTTCTGGGCTTTCGGCGCGCAGAGGTCGGTTTTGTGCTTGTGGGAGAGATGATGCTTCTTACCTTTATTGCCCTGCCTCTGGGCTGGGTTCTGGGCTATAATTTCGCGCAAGGCATGGTTGCGGCCATTTCCACAGATGTGGTGCAGATGCCCTTTGCCATCTCGCGGCGCACTTTCGCCTTGGCCTCTGTGGTGGTGGTGATTGCGGCCCTGCTGGCCGTATTGCTGGTGCTGCGCAGGTTGAACAGGGTTGATCTGGTGCGCGCTCTCAAGGCGCGGGACTGAGCGGAAAACGGAGGGCAGAGATGACAGTGACACGCAAGATTACCGCGGCAGGCATGGCCGCAATGCTGGCGGGCGCGCTTGTCTGGGCGCTGTGGCCCACGCCGCAGCCTGTTGATATGGCAACAATCTCGCGCGGCCCTATGGAGGTGGTCTTGCTGGCGGAAGGCCTGACGCGGGTGCGCGAGCCGTATGTGATCACCGCGCCCATGGCGGGAACGACCACACGCTCCCCGGTGCAGATTGGCGATCAGGTTCAGGCCGGGGAAACCGTCGTCGCCGTGATCCAACCTGCCGATCCTGCATTGATGGATGCCCGCAGCCGCGCGCAGGCCGAAGCTGCCATTGCAGAGGCCGAAGCATCCGTGGTGCTGGCGCAAACCAATATCGCGCGCGCTGATTCTGCGCTGGCCCATGCCCGCCAGCAATATGAACGCGGGCAGGGGCTGGCACAGGCGGGCACAATTTCGCAACGCATGCTGGAAGAGTTGCAACAGGCTGTCACAGTGGCCACCCAAGCCGTGGCCGTGGCGCAGGCCGAGCATGATCTGGCGCGCGCTGCCCTCTGGCGGGCGCAGGCACAATTGACAGGCCCAGACCCGCAGCGCCTGCCGCAAGATGCCCCCGGCGAATGCTGCGTGCAACTCTTTGCGCCCCTGACGGGCATTGTGCTGGATGTCAGTGATCGCAACGCGCGGCAGGTTGCTGCGGGAACGCCCTTGCTGACGCTGGGCGATATCACCGATCTGGAAATTGAAACCGATCTTCTGTCTGCCGATGCACTGCGCGTGCCGCCCGGTGCGCGCGCCATGATCGAGCGCTGGGGCGGTGAGGGCCTGCTGGAGGCACGCGTGCGCCGGATCGAACCTGCCGCCTTCACCCGCATCTCTGCGCTGGGAATTGAAGAACAGCGCGTGCGCGTGGCGTTGGATCTGCTCACAGCGCCCACAGAGCGCGCGGGGCTTGGCGATCAGTTTCGCGTTCATCTGCGCATTGTGCTATGGGAAACGCCCGATGCACTGCGCATCCCCAATGGTGCCCTGTTTCGACAGGGCGATGGCTGGGCCGCCTTTCGCGAAACCGGGGGGCGGGCAGAACTGGTCGAGGTGCAGATCGGCCAGCAGGCGCGCGACAGTGCCGAGGTACTGGCGGGGCTGTCCGAGGGGGATCGTGTGATCCTCTATCCGGCTGCCAGCATCGCAGACGGGGCAGCGGTGACAGCGCGCTGAGGCGGGTTTGGCCGTTTGAAAGTGGCGGGCCACACAGCCTCGTACAGCACATGGCCCGTACAGCATGGCCTGCGCGGCAAAGTTTCGGTGGCGATTTGGAGCAGTGGGGCGGCGCTGCGCCCTAGTCGCGTGCCACACGGCGCAAGGCGCGTTCCAAAGCATCCAGAAAGCGCGATCTGTCGGCCTTGCTGAAGGCCCGCCCGCCGCCACCGCCTTGCATCAGCGGATTGGCTGCGCGCAGATCGGCCATCAGATCGCGCGTGGCCAGAATATTGCCGATATTGGCCGCGCTCAGCTCTTCTCCGGCATGGGTCAGCACAATCGCGCCGCCTTTCACACAGACTGCCGCCAGCGGGATATCAGCCGTGATAACCACATCCCCCGGCCCCGCACGTTCGGCAATCCATTTATCGGCCTCATCCGGGCCAGAGGCCACGATCACGGTTTCAATCAGCGGATTGGCAGAGGGGCGGATACCCCCGTTCGAGACGATCTTGACCGGGCAGTTATGGCGCTGGCTCACGCGCTCTACCTCTGCTTTCACCGGGCAGGCATCGGCATCTACATAAATGGTCATCGGCCCTCGGACTGCTGGGGAATGGCGGGCAAGCGTATCGCCCAAGCGCCACCTTGCGCAAGGGTTGCGCACTTAATCGGGCAAAATCAATAATTCCGCCGTTACACAAACCGCATTCTCGCCCGCGCGCAAAGCCCCTTGCTGTGCCACGCCGTCAAACCCGACAGAGGCCAGATTGATCTGGGCGCCAGACGGGGAAAGGGTGGCATCCGTCAGCAAAATCTCGGTTGCGTAGCTGGCAATGGCGGGGCTGTCGGCAAATTCCGTGCCCACAAGGCTGCCAATCCCTTCCACCCGCGCATGGGTGATATTCTGCGCGCGGGCGAGCGCTTGCAACGCCGCGCCGATATCTTGGTTGGGGCGCAG
>JAIUNA010000054.1 GCA_022565265.1 Roseinatronobacter sp.
ACCAATCTCCAGGTGAAGGCGAAGTCCTCATGGGCGGATAATGCTGCAAAACTTGGGGGCAGCACTGTGGCCGTAGCCAATGTCGGGAAGGAGAAAATAACCGAAATGGTGGCCGCGATGGATGGCATTCGTGTCTCATCGCAAGATATCGCAAAAATCATCAAAGTGATTGATGAAATTGCGTTCCAGACCAATCTTCTTGCGCTGAATGCCGCAGTGGAAGCCGCGCGCGCGGGCCAGCATGGGCGCGGCTTTGCCGTTGTGGCCCAGGAGGTGCGCAATCTTGCCGGGCGTTCTGCCAAAGCGGCGCGCGAAACCTCGGAACTCATCGAAGATGCTGCAACCCGCGTGCAATCGGGCGTGCGGATCGCGGGCGAGGCGCGCGAATCCTTCACGCGGATTGCAACTGACATTCAGGAAGTGCAAACCCTTGTGCGCGATATTGCTGTCGCCAGCGAAGAGCAGGCGCGCGGAGTCACACAAATCAACACCGCGATAGGTGAAGTGGCAAAAGCCGCGCTTGCCACCAGCCAGCAAGCAGATGAACTGGCCGCGAGTGCCACCCAGATGCGCTCTGCCACCGATGTGATCCGACGTGATTTCGAGCGCTTCAATCTGCGGGAAATCACCAGCAACCATGCCGAAAGCTTCGGGCTGGCCGATATGTCGCCAGAGATGATGGAGCATCTGCGCGCCATGTTTACCGCCGAAATGGCCGGGCGCTCATCCCCGGTGCGCAGCACGCCAAAAGGCGCTGGCACGGCTGCGCGCAGCGGCGTGGATATGGACGAGCGCGGATTTGCGAATTTCTGACTCATCACGCGACCGGGCCAGCCGGTCGCGTATCATTCCAGGAGAAAACACATGCCCTATAATGTCATGATCGTTGATGATGCTGCGATGATGCGGCTGTATATCGCAAGTTTTATCAAAAGCTTGCCAGATTTCAAGGTGGTAGCCCAGGCCGCAAACGGGCAAGAGGCGCTCGACAAGCTGGCCGATGGCGCAGAAGTCGATCTTATCTTGCTGGATATCGAAATGCCCGTGATGGACGGCCTGGAATTTCTGCGCCATGCGAAACTGAAAACCCAGGCGAAAGATTGCATGCTGTCTTCGGAGGTGGTGTCTGGCTCACCCCATGCGGCCAAGGCGCGCGAATTGGGGGCCGATGGCGTTGTGGCCAAGCCATCCGGCACTGTCTCGCATGATTTGCAAGAAAAAACGGGTGAAGAACTTGCCAGCACCATGCGCGCCCTGATGGCCGCTTGATCTGGGTCGCGTTGGAAGCTGGCCCCTGAACGGAGACTGCCGCAATGTCGGATGAAATGGACGAAATCTGGGTTCTTTACGCTGATGATGGCGCACAGGCCATGGATGCAATGGAAACCGCATTGCTGGAATTGCAAGGCAGTGGCGCGGCAGAACAGCCTCCTCTTGTGGCAGCCCTGTTTCGTGCTGTGCATACATTCAAGGGCAATTCCCGCGTCCTGGGCCTTGAAACAGTGGAAAGCCGCGCCCACCTGGCCGAGGATCTGATCGGACTGGTGCGCGACAAGGGCGTGGATCTGGATGAAGAAATCCTCTCTCTGCTGCTGGAAACCGGTGACAGGCTGCGCGAGATGCTGGAAGAAACAGCGCGCACCCGCGCCGATGTTGCACCGGCCGATACTGAGGCGCTGGTTGCCCGCCTGCGTGACAAGATCGCGCGGTGCGGCGATGGGCCGGCAGAAGGTGGCGCGGCCGAAACAGGCCCCGACATGCCTGATCCACGGACGCTCGCGTCCACGCCGGAACCGCAACAGCCACCAGCACCCGCAAGTGAGACCGAAGTCATCTCAGCGCCCCCCGCCAGTGAGATGGCGATAATCCCGGCCCCAGAGGCGGCACCCCCACCGCAAAGGCCGGAGACGATGGCCCCTCTGGCGGAACAGGCCCCAAGCCCTGCACCAGCCATAGCACCGGCGGGCGCGTCACAGCCCACAGCGACAAGCGGCCCCACTCTGGCACAGGACGCCACGTATCTGGCCATTTTCAATGAAATGGTAACAGACGCCCTGACCAAGTTGCGCAAGGCACACTCTGCCGCGGATGCCGGTCTGGCCAAGCGCATTGTGCCGGGCCTGGCCCACGCTGCCCGGCAACTTGGCCTGCAGGACTGGCAAGACCTGATTGCCACCTTGCCCCAGGCACCTTCGGTGGCAGAGATTGAAACTGTCATATTCGCAATCGAAAGCATGGGTGGCCCCCAGGCTGCCAGCGCCGTGCCCTGCGCAACCGAAGAAGATGCACAGGCCACATTCTTTGAACGGATCGCACCACCTCTGGAGATGATTTCACGCTTCGGCACAGAATATACGCTTGGCAACCCGACTGATCCGCAAGCCCTGGCAGAGGCCGTGCAGGCTCTGTCAGACGCCTCTGAGGCGGTGGGATTTGTGCGCGTCACCTCAGCCGCGCGCACTTTGCCTGCGGCCAGTGATGCCGCAGATTTCCGGCGCAGCGAATTGCGCCTGTATGAAGAGCTTGCCAGCGTCGAAATGGCGTTGGGAGAGAAAGTCCAGATCAAGGGAACCAGCCCCCGGACATTGCTGCAAACCTGGTGCGCGGATCACGCCTTTGAAACACTGGACGAGCTGGACGCGGTGTTGGAGCGGCTCCGGCGGGGCAGCGAGTCGCGCTCTGATCACCGGGCGCTGGAACGGCTTATCCGGCTTGTGCACCATGCCTGCGTGCATTTTTCATTGCATGTGGCCTCTGATCTGGCCATGTCGATTCTGGATCTGTTCAGCCGCGGGCATGCGCGCGGGGACAGGCCAGATGCGATCCTGATGCAAATCGCACGCGGCTTCATTGATACGCTGGAACTGGTTTTCGATTCCGTGCGCGAGGGCGAAACCCCCAATACCGAGCGGCTGGAAGAACTGTTTCGTCAAGCGGCAGATGCCGGGTTCAAAGGCGCGGGCACGATGACTGCGGCTACAGTGGAACGCCGGCTTGGCCTGCCCGATGCCTTCCACCGGGTGCTGTCGCCCGAAAGCACGCGCGCAGCCGGGGTGGCGCTGGAGCAGGGCAAGAAATTCTACCTGCTGCGCGCCGATATCAACTCGGATGACAGGCTGGCAGAAGCCCTGTTCGAATTGATCGGCTCTGGCACTGTCGAAGCGATCACAAATGTCACTGTCTTTGATGGCGACAACACGATCTTTGATTTCCTGCTTGCCTCGGATCACGATGAGGTGGCGATGGTCGCGACCTTTGCCCAGCTTGATCCCAGTGGCAAAAAACTGGCACTTTTGCAACATCTGCGCCCAGAACATGGCACAGAGGAGAGCGATGCCACGCCATCCGCCGGGGATGATGGCAGCGCCGATGTGATCCCTTCTGCCGAGATGTCGAGCGAGATGCTGGAACAGTTGGGCGAGGTGGCCGCAGGACAGGCGATGTTGCAAAACATGCTGGGCGATCTGTGCGAGGCCGATCTGTCAGAAACGATGGACACCATCTTGCGCCAGCATGGTCATGATCTGCGCGCCACCCGCCAGGCCCTGCGTGCAACGGCCAATCAACTCACCGACCAATTGCGCGAAATCTCGCAGCTTGGAACCCAGATCATGGGGCATCTTTCGGAGTTGCAGCATCTGACGGCCGCATTGCGTACGCGCCCGGCAGACACGATCCTGCGCCCGCTGACAGCATTGGTCGCCACACAATCCCGCAAGAACGGCTTTGAAGCGCTGCTCACAACAACCGGCGGGGATGAAGCGTTGGATGTCAGGATGCTCAACACCCTGCGCGCCCTGTTGCGCCCTTATCTGCAAGCGCGCCTGTCCCAACCGACAAAGGCCCCAAGGCGGCTGCATCTGGCCATTCGCAAGCTGGAAGATCAGGTATCGGCCATTTTGCAAGATGACGGAAGTACCACACCGGCAGCCGACCATATTGCCGCAATGGAAGAAGAACTGTCGGTGCATGGCGGAGCGCTGCGCGTGATCAAGCGGCCAGAAGGCGGTTTTCGTTTGCATATCTTCCTGCCGATCAATCTGGTGGTACTGGATGGCATGGTGGTTGGGGCAGAGGGCACGCGCTATGTGCTGCCGGTAAACGCGATACGCAGCATTCTCCAGCCCGAACCAAGCGCCTTGATCCATGTCTCCGATCCGGCCGGGCAACAGATATGGCTCAGGCTGAGTTCGGAGGAATTGATCCCGATTTGTGATATCTCTGGCCATAAACCGGGCCGCGGTACAGTGCGAAAACATGCCGCAGACGGGAAAGAGCGTATCCATGTTGTGCTGAACCTGCCCAATTCCTGCATCGCGGTTCCGGTGGATGAATTGCTTGGCCAGCAACTGGTTCTCTCGCGGCCACTGCGGGGCGTGATGACAGGGCTGAGCAGCATTTCAGGCGTGGCGCTGCTGTCACGCGGCGATGTTGCAATGGTTCTGTCGCCCGGTGCCTTGTGCGGAGGGGTGACGGGCGACGAATTTTTCCGAAGCCAGATATCACATTGAAGGGCGCAGAGCGCGGAGGACATACAGACTTTCGTCAGCGCTCCATACCATCGGTCAGGCCGCCCCGCCAAATGCCCGAAAAAACCCGACATATGCCCTTTTGCGCCTCTGCCGTTTTGGAAAGATACTTAATGCAGGATAAATTTGTCAAAGAAGGATTTTCAGATGCGCCTATTGCTGGTTGAAGATGACAAATTCATGGCGCAGATGATTGCCGCCTTGCTGGTCAAAAAAGATTTGAACGTCACAACCGTACATGATGGGACAGCTGCGATCGAGACAATGCGCCTCTATCAATTTGATGCGGTGCTTCTGGATCTGCGTTTGAAAGACATGTCCGGTCTGGAGGTTCTTGCAAGCGCGCGCAAAATGGGGATCGAATATCCCATCGTAATCCTCTCTGGCGAAATGGATACCGAAATGAAGGTGCGCGCATTGGGGGCGGGCGCAGATGATTATGTTACCAAGCCGTTCAAGATTGAAGAACTGGCGGCGCGGATAGTCGCGGTTGTCCGGCGGCGCAATGGCTATCTGTCCACATGCATAGAAGTGGGGCCGGTAAAGCTGGATCTGACGCAAAAACAGGTATTTGTGCAAGACAGCCCGCTGAACCTGACGCGCAAGGAATATGAAGTGCTTGAAGCTCTGGTTCTGCGCTCTGGCCGCACGCTGAGCAAGGATACAATGCTTAACCTGCTTTATGGCGGGATGGATGAACCCAATCCCAAGATTATCGATGTGTTTGTATGCAAACTGCGCAAGAAACTGTCAGATGCTCTGGGCGGGGCCTCTCCGATCCAGACGGTATATGGTATGGGCTATTCCTACCGCGCCTGAGGCGTGACGCATGCGCAGGGCCGGACAAAGGCTGAGAAGGCAAGCGCGGCTGCGCCAAGGCGCTTGGATGGTGCATTGCACCGCAGGGGCCATAACACTGCAAGCCAAAACAGTGCAGGCCTGCGCAGTGCAGGCCAGATCAGGCGCCACGTGCAAAAGCGCAGCGCCGGGGGCATGTGCCGACGCCAAAGTCTGAAGGGTGTCGCAATCGGTCGCACAAGACGATGGTTGACCCGATATTCAGAGCAAGAGACAAGATTTTCCCCCTGAGCAATTTTCCCCCTGAGCACCTTTGACGAAACACCGGGGCAATGGGGTATCTGGCGCTTTGCAGGGAAGCCAACAGAATATTGGTTATGGCCTGCCCCGTGCTGGGATGCAGAGCGCCTTGCCCCTCTCTTTCGTCTATGGGGGCATGATCGCAGGTGATTATGCAAGTCAGCGCGCGGGGCACGCCGAAGGGCCAAGCCCTGCCCCGGCCAAGCCCTGCGGCGGGGAAGATGCACGGGCCAACAAACACTTCCTGCACCCAGCCGCCCCGCACAAATCCACCCGGCACAGACCATGGCACCGCTGCGTTGATTGCAGGGCGCGCGAATGCTGCGTTGCATTGGGGGGATTGCGCATGCCACACAATGCTTTCGCGGATGGTTTGCCCAAGGCATTTGGGGCAGCGCTGCGGGCAATCTTGCGCACGCACCCGCCCGCCCCTTGGCCGATATCCCACAGCGGCGCGCTGCGGCCACGCCCAAGCCTGTGGCGCATCAGTTGCCGCGCCCTACTGGTTTTCACCGGGCATTAAGGCTAAGTCTGCCGCATGACCAGCCTTATGTCCCTGCACACCTGCCGCGATCAGGCCCTTGCCGCCTGCCAGCCTGTCCCCCTGCAACAGGTGGCGCTGGCCGATTGCGGCCACGGATTTCTGGGCGAAAACCTGTATCTTGCGCAAGACATGCCTGCCCAAACCGAAGCACTGCGCAGCGGCTATGCCGTGGCAGCGCTGGATATGATCGGCGCAAGCCCGGATATGCCCTTGCCCCTTGGCCCGCCCCCCATTTTACACCCTGCCGATTGCCTGCCTTCTGGGCGTGATGCTATCCTGCCCCCCGATGCTACAGAGCATGGCCCAGACGGCATTCATGCCCTACGCGCCCCTGCCCCCGGAGAGGGGGTTCGGCGGCGCGGCCATGATGGGCGCGCGGGCCTGCTGCTTGCCCCGGCCGGGGCGCGGATAACCCCCCGGCTTCGCCTGCTGGCAGCGCTTGCGGGCCATGATACGCTATCCTTGCGCCGCCCAAAGCTGCGCATCGCGCTGCAAGACCCATATCAGGCGCGCTTTGCCCAAAGCTGGGCCGAAGGATTGGGCGCGCAGATTGTACAAACCAACCCTGATCTGACGCTGCTTACACCCTCCGATCACAGCCCGAAGCTGGCCTATTTCCCGGCAGAGAGCGCATGGCTCTTTTCCAGTTCAGAAGGGCTGGTTCTGCATCTGCCGCGCCGCTTTGACGGGATGTTGGCGGCCCTTTTGGGGCTGGGCTTGCCTGCAATCGCTGCGCTGTCCGGGGCCAGTGCGCGCGTGCAGATGCGCCCCCTGAGCCAAAAGATAAGCTCTGCCGTGGGGATTTCGGAATTTGTGTTGCTGGCCGAAGCAGGCGAAGGCATTCTGCCCTTCCCCACAGGCAATGTGACAATTTCCAGCCTTGCGCAAGCCAGCGCCTTCGCCATTCTTCCCCCTGAAAGCGAAGGGCTGCCTGCCGGGGCTGAACTGCCTTGCATCCTTCTTGACCAGCCATTCGGATAATCGCGCATGTCAGCCCCTATCCAAGACCAGTTTTTGCAAATCCTGTCGCGCGATGCTGCCGAAGCTGCCTTTCTGGATGTGCTGCGCCCTGCCCCTCTGGGGCATGAGGTGATCACGCTGGAGCATCTGCCGGGCCGCGTGCTGGCGCAGGATATCTGCGCCCCTGTCGATGCCCCCCCCTTTGATCGCGCCACGGTGGATGGCTTTGCGCTGCGCGCCGCGGATCTGTTCGAGGCCTCGGAAAGCGAGCCTGTACAGTTGCGGCTCAATCCCGAAACCATTTCCTGTGGCACAGCCCCGGCCCTGTCTGTTGCCGCTGGTACGGCGACGCCCATCGCCACAGGCGGGCCGATCCCGCGCGGGGCCGATGCGGTGGTAATGATCGAACATACAGCGCCCATGGGCGCGGGGATTGCAGTAGCGCGCGCGCTTGCGCCGGGGGCGCATGTGTCTTTTGCCGGGTCTGACATTGCGCGCGGACAGACAGTTTTGCGCCGCGGCACCGTGATTGGCGCGCGCGAGGTGGCGATGCTGGCCGCCGTTGGGCTGGATCGTGCCACAGTCTGGCGCAAGCCGCGCGTGGCGGTACTGTCCACCGGGGACGAATTGGTGCAACCGGGCGCGCCCCTGCGCCCGGCGGCGGTGTATGATTCCAATGGGCCTGTCATCGCGGCGGCGCTGCGCGAAAATGGGTGCGAGGCCATACATCTGGGCGCGGTGCGCGACCAGCCAGAGGCGCTGGAAGCCGCAATCCGCGCGGCCTTTGACGGGCATGATGCGCTGATCCTGTCTGGCGGCACATCCAAGGGCGCGGGGGATCTGACCACCAAAACAATCGCAGCCCTTGGCAGCCCCGGCATTGTGGCGCATGGGGTGGCGCTGAAGCCGGGCAAGCCGCTATGTCTGGCTGTCTGTGATGGCAAACCCGTGGTCGTGCTGCCGGGCTTTCCCACATCGGCCATGTTCACCTTTCACGAACTGGTCGCCCCGGCGCTGCGCCAGATGGCAGGCCTGCCCCCGCGCGCTGCGGCGCAGGCAGAGGCAGTGTTGCCTGTCCGGCTGGCCTCGGAACTGGGGCGCACGGAATTTGCGATGGTCGCACTCACCACTGGCCCGGAAGGGCTGGTGGCGCAGCCGGTTTCCAAAGGCTCGGGCGCTGTCACAGCATTCGCGCAGGCCGATGGGTTTGTCACTATTCCCGCGCTGGCCGATAGCCTGCCGGCGGGTACGCGCATGGAGGTCACGCTATTTGGCCCACGGCTGGATATTCCCGCGCTGGCCATTATCGGCAGCCATTGCGTTGGGCTGGATGCAATTCTTGGGCGGCTGGACGGGCTGCGCGCGCGGGTTCTGGCCACAGGCTCTCATGGCGGATTGGCGGCACTGAAGCGACGCGAATGTGATATTGCGCCCATTCATCTGCTCCAGCCCGAAACCGGGGAGTATAACACGCCCTATCTGACGGACGGGATGCGCCTTATCCCCGGTTGGCGGCGCATGCAGGGGCTGGTGTTCCGCAAGGGCGATCCCCGGCTGGACGGGCGCAGCCTGCCAGAGGCGCTTGCCGCGCTGCTGGATGATCCAGAGGCGGTGATGGTGGGGCGCAATCAGGGATCAGGCACGCGGGTTTTGCTGGACAGATTGCTAGGCGGCGCACGGCCCCAAGGCTATTGGAACCAGCCCGCCGCACATAATGCCGTGGCCGCCAGCGTGGCGCAGGGCCGCGCAGATTGGGGCATGGCCATCCGGCCTGTGGCAGAGGCGATGGGGCTGGGATTTTTGCCTGTTGCCGATGAGCATTATGATTTCGCCGTCTGGCAAGAGCCGCGCGACCCTGCCGCGCTGGAGGTGTTCGAGGCCGCATTGGCGCAGAGCGCCGGGGCGTTGCAGCGCTTGGGATTCTCACCTGCGGGCGTCTAGGGCACGCCGCCTGACCAAAGCGCTCCATGTGGCAGAGGCGATATGGTGCAAATGGCGGCTATGGGGGGTGCAGACGGTCGGGAAATCTGCGCATTGCTGGGCAACCGCACCCCTTAAGGCATCATGCAAACCACAGGGCAGCGCCCGACCGCGGGTGGGCGCTCCGACATCTGTGGTCTGCACTTTATGGTATAACGCCCCGTGACCTCGA
Source organism: Roseinatronobacter sp. (assembly GCA_022565265.1). Taxonomy (GTDB): domain Bacteria; phylum Pseudomonadota; class Alphaproteobacteria; order Rhodobacterales; family Rhodobacteraceae; genus Roseinatronobacter. The sequence continues at coordinate 9,284 of JAIUNA010000054.1, forward strand.
TCCCCGCGCTTGTGGCAGCAAAGCGCCCGCCCTGGGTGCGGTCGGGCGCTGCCCGGGGGGGCTTCGCCCCCTGTTAACCGGGCTTGGTGCGGGGATTGGCCGGGGAAAGAGTGAACGTCCCCAACCCGCTCAAACCTGCCCTTCGGTATCACCTGTGAAGTGCAGAAACCTACGCGCCCGCCCCCTCACTGCCCACCTCTGCCTCTTTCTCCTGCGTGCCAAATTGCAGCGCGTATAGGCGCGCATAGGCCCCGCCCTGTGCCAGCAATTCCGCATGCGTGCCCTGTTCCACCACACGCCCGCGATCCATCACAATGATCTGATCGGCATTGCGCACCGTAGACAGCCGATGTGCGATCACCAGCGTTGTGCGCCCCTGCGCCAATCGCGCCAAAGCCTCTTGCACAAAAGCCTCGGATTTCGCATCCAGCGCGCTTGTGGCCTCATCCAGAAGCAGGATGGGCGCGTCACGCAACAGCGCGCGCGCAATGGCCACGCGCTGGCGCTGCCCCCCAGACAGGCTAGAGCCGCGCGGGCCTGCAAGGCTGTCCAGCCCATTGGGCAAAAGCGGCAGGAAATTATCCACATAGGCATCGCGCAACGCAGCGTGTAGCGCGGCCTCGGAAATATCCTCGGCCCCCATCAGGATATTGTCGCGCAGGCTTTCATCAAACAGCGCTGTATCCTGACTGACAACCGCAAACAGCTTGCGCAGCGCGGCCAGATCCATGCCCCGCACATCCTGCCCGCCTATCAGCACCGCGCCATCTGTCACATCTGCAAGCCGCGTAAGCAGGGTGAAAACCGTGGTCTTGCCTGCCCCGGAAGGGCCGACAATGGCTGTCGTCTTGCCCGCTGGCGCAATGAAAGACACATCTTGCAGCACAGGTTCGCTGTCATAAGCGAAAGAGACATTGCGCAATTCCACATTGGCCTTGTCGCGCGCAGGCGCTGGCAGATGTGGCGCAGGCGGGTTTGTCACCCGTGGCTGAACCTGCAACAGCGCATGTGTGCGCTCCAACGAAGCAAGTATGGCCTGCCATTCCGCTGTCAGCGCGGTAAAACGGCGCATGGGATCAAACAGCAGGCCCAGCGACGTGAAAAACGACATGAACTGCCCGACACTGCGCGTGCCTTCAATGATCTGAAGCCCGCCATAAACCAGCACCAGCGCAAAACCGATCGCCGCGCCAAAATCCATGATCGTGGGAACCGCCGCCTGCCCGATCGCCGCACGCGTGGCCTTGCGCACAAAATTTTGCATGATGGCGCGAAAGCGCCCGATCTCGCGCTCCTCGGTTCCTGGCAGTTGCAAAGTGGCAATACCGTGAAACGCCTCGTCCAGCCGATTGGAGCTTTCAGCGGCGGCAATGCGCGCATCTGTGCTGCGCCGCCGGATAAGGCGCTGGATCGCAATCAGTGGCAGGCCCAGAAGCGGCATGCCCAGAAGGGCAATCAGCGTCCATTGCCAATCTGTCCACAGCGCCACGCTAAATAGCACGATCACTGCCGCGCCATCCCGGCCAAGCCCTGTGATCAGACCATTGAACACACTACCCAAAGCGCCACTATCGCCGCGCACCCGTTCAATCAGAACACCCGGCGCATTATGCTTGAAAAACCCCTGATCCAGACGGGTGACATGGGCCAGCAACATGGCTTGCAATTCTGCCGTAGCCTGTTGGGCCTGCCATGCCATAATCGATTTATGCACCAGCCGCGCCAGCCCGCGCCCGAAAAACACCGCAGCCATAGCCAGCGCCACAAGCACAACGCGGCCCCTGTCACCTGCGATAAAAATATCATCGAACATGGGTTGTACAAGATAGCTGAACGCGCCCAGCGTTGCGGCCTCCAGCACCATGAAAACTGCGGCCAGCCCGATCAGAGGCAGACGATGGCGAATAAAGCTGTCCCACAGCCAGCGCGCGACCACTCTATCCTGACGCGCGCGGGCTTTGCGGGGGGCAAGGGGAATATCTGACACGTCCTGCCTGTCACATTGCTGCGGTTGGCTAGGGCATAGCGCCTTTGCCGCAGGGGGGAAAGCCCGGATTTCTCAGGGGGCGAATTGCAGCAAAATCCCAGCCTGCCCCCCGGTCTGGGCGATATCGGCCTGTGCCCCGCGCCCGAATTGCATGATAACCTGCGCATTGGGCGCGCCAGTTTGCGAGAGCGTGGCGCTATGATCCGCGCCGCGCTGGCGGATGATCGCGCGCTGCCCGCTGCCCGATTGCAACAGCGCCGCCGCATGGCCCTGCCCGCGCTGGCCGATATCGGCACCTGCGCGCAGATCACGGCGCAGCGCATAAAGCGTGATCGCAGTAGAGAGGAGCTGCGCCTCGGTGCTGGTGCGCGGGGTCAAAGACAGCGAAAGCGCCCCTGCTGCGGCCGTCGTGCCAAGGCTGGCGGCAATCAGGGCCGCAGCAATCAGGCGCGGCAGGCGAGATGTGACAGATGACATATCCATGAATCAGGCTCCTTTCATGGGCCAGAGTTACAACGGGGACGCGCGGCAGGTTCTGGACTTGCCATTCGCGGTGACACTGAGTTCGGCCTGAAACTCGCGCGCCCGGCCTGAAAATCGGGCTTCGCCCAGAACCACGGATTCGCCTGCTTTCAGGTCAAACTCGCCCCCCTGCCGGATGGTGGCCCGCCCACCGCTGCTGCGCTGTTCGATCTCCAGTTGATAAATGCCACGGCTGGGCTTGCTGGCATGGGCATGGGCGGCAATCGTTACCTGACGGTTGGCTTCGGTCAGGCGCAACTCGCACACAAAGGGATCGGGCGCGGGTTTGGGCTTTGTGGTGGCCTGTGTGGTGGCCAATGTAACGGCTACCGGGCTGGCAGCTTGCGGGCTGGCCTGCGATGTGGCCAGACTGGCGGCAAAGGCTGCTCCGGTCAGAACCAGCGCTGCGGCAGCATAGGGAAAGACAGACATGGCGGTATCCTTTCTGTAAGGTTTCGGCCCCTGCGCTCTGGCCGGGGGCACTGCGCCCCCGGCCACGCAAGTCGCTCAATCTTGAATGATAAGTACCACATTTCCGGTGCCGTGCTGGGTTGCTTTCGCAGTATTTCCAGATCCTGTCTGAATCACGCCCACAGCATTGCGATGGCCGCCTTGCGTGACAGTGGCATCATTGCGGCAGCCCATCTGGGAAATGCCCACAATATTGCGCGCGCCGCCCTGTTCGGTATCGGCCACATTGTTGCAGCCAGACTGCCCGACAACAACACGGTTGCGCGCGCCATCCTGACGGTGCAGGGCCAGATTGCTCCGGCCATTCTGGGTAATGCTGATACGCTGACGGTGGCCTTGCTGAGTGGTGGCGATACTGTTCTCGCGCCCCCACTGATCCACTGTCACCCGGTTTGAACCGGCATCGGCAGGCAAGGCCGACAGGGCCAAAAGCGCGCACAGCGCCGCGCCGGCAAAGGTATGTGGCAAAGCAAAACGCATGGATAATCTCCTCATCGTTGCGATAATTCGGGGTATGGGCCTTGTGCCTGTGGCAGCCCGGCCAGCCCTTGCGGATGATCCGCCCTGCCACGCTGCACCCGGTGCACCATGCCAGGCAATATCGCCCCGATGTCAGCCAATAGCCGCATATCTGTTATCGGATAACAGCCACCCCAAACGAAACGCGGCCCCACAGGGGGGCCGCGTTTACACGGGCAAAAGGCGGGAGGTTTGCGCCTTATGGCCCCTGTGTCGCGTTCAGGCCCGCACGGGTTTCAGCGGTGGCAAGCTGCATGTGCAGGCGTTCAAATTCGGCGCGCGCCTGCGCGCGCTGCCCGGAATTGAGATAGGCATAGGCGCGCAGCATCGCCAGATCACGGCGCAAGCTGCCATTCACTTGCTCCAGCGCCGAGAAATAGCCAATCGCCTGCCGGAAATCCCCGGCGCGGTATGCACGCACCCCGCGCTGATCCAGCACAATGGTTTCAATCTCGCGATGCTGGGTCTCGCTCAGCCGCACTTGCGAGGCCACTTGCGCGCCCTGTTCTGTCATATTCATCGCCAAAAGCGATAGCGCCATGCCGAAATGCGCATCGCGCCGCACATTTGGCCCCAGCGCATCGCCCATCGCGGCAGCGGCCTGAAAGCCGACAAGTGCCTCTGTCGGGCGTTGATGGCTATAGGCGCACCAAGACCGCTCATACAGCACATCAACGGAAGCGGGCGCTTGCGACGCGGCCAGACAGCTTGCAAATTGTTCCTGCTCTTTCAGGCGGCGCACCTGTGCCAACCGGCCATCCCCGCGCAGGGGCAAGGCCCCAACAGAGGGCGCAGCAACCGGAGCAACAGGGGCGACAGGGGCGGGGGGGGCTTGCGGTGCGGGCGCGGCTTGCACAGCAGCGGCTACAGGCGCAGCGGGCGCGGCAGCGGCAGGGGCAGGCGCGGTGCCACCCCCCAGCAAGCTGCGCTCCAGCGCATCAAGCTGCGGCTGCGCGCCGGGGTTGTGGCGGCGCGCGATGGCAAAGCTCTCGCGCAACTCTGCGGGCGCGGAGACAGCGCTGGATTTCTCCAACGTGGGTTGCATCTGGGCGAGGCTGGTGCAGGATTGCAGCGTGTTGCGATACGTTGTCAGAGCGGCGGCTTTCTGGCCTGCCAACACATACATATCGGCCAGCAACCATGCATTGTTGATCCGCTCGCAACTCATCAGTTGCGGGGCGCGGCGGGCAATTTCAATGGCGCGCGGCGCATTGCGTGCCGATACGGCGGCATCGAAATTATCCTGCGCCTCGTTTGTTTCCAGCACGCGCAACATATCGGGCGGCGGTGTCCATCCGGCTTGCGCCGAACGGCCCTGTTCGATCAACTGGCGGGCCGTTGCGTAATCGCGCCGCTCGATCTGCCGCCAGATTGCGCCTTCATCCACACTGACCACGCTGGGCGTGGCCAACAGCTCTCCCAGATCCGAGGGCGGGCGCCAATCGGGAAAGGCCAGCCGCAAGCGGCGCAATTCGGCCTGAGTGGCGGGCGCATCATTTTGCTGGATATAAAACCGCAACGCGCGCAAATCCTCAAAACTGGCAGTCTGCGCAAAACCCGCGCCCGCACTGGCCAGTGTGGCAAACATCACGACAGGCAAGACAAAGACAAGGCGTGGTCTCATAGTGGCACACATTCCGGCAGGGTATCGGTGGCGGCAAACATGGCAAAAAGTTGCAAGGTTGCAGGGTAATAGCGCTGGTTTGGGGTAAACGGGGGAATCGGAGCGCCAAGGCTGGTCTGGCCCGCACACAGGATAACCCCGGCAAGCGCCTGATATCCCGGATCGGCGCTTGTCTCCAGCACCACGCCCGAAATCGGCTCTATCACTGTGGGAGCACTTTCGCCCGGTTGCAACGCGCGTTCATAAACGGCAGCCATACGGCGCACGGCCATATGCTGGCCCATCCGCGACCAGACCAGAAACAACGGCACGCGAATGGCCTCATATCCCGCATTGGCCGAGAGTGTGGCCGAAGGGGCAATGCCGCGCGCACTGACATCCACCCAATCGGGCACCAGCCCCGTTCCTGCGATGACATCCAGCATCTCTTGCCCATGCTGGGCGCAGGCGGCAAGGGCAGTTACCCCGGTTGCGGCGGCCAATTCGCGCATGGCAAGGGGCATGTAATAAGACGGGTTCAAGGTAACATGCGCCTCATGCACAAAGCCAAAGGCGGCAGGCAGAAACACCAGCTTGCCCGATGCGCCGGGCATGGGCTTGATACAGCTTGCCGCCAAAGCCTCGGCAATTTCGGTTGCGCGGCGCAAATAGGCATGTTGCTGAAACTGCGCCGCCGCGCGCACCAACGCCCATGCCAAGCACAAATCCCCGGCCGAGGCATTGTTGCGATCAGGCCACGGGTTGGCTTGCCCCGGCAACCAGCGCCCTGCCAGAA
>JAIUNA010000055.1 GCA_022565265.1 Roseinatronobacter sp.
AAGCTTGGGTCATCGGCATGGGCCTCATCCATGATCTCGCGCAAAATCTGTTCGGACAGTTCCGCAGAGGCGAGTTTTTGCGATAAGCGAAACGCAAGCGCCTGTTCCAGCGTGCGGTGATGCAGGATGGAAGAATGGAACATCCCCCCCAAAAGCGGCTCTTGCTCCACGGCCTGCTGGGCCTCTTCGCGGATACGCGCCCAAACAGGATCAAGGCGCGAAATCTCCGCGCGGGCATGGGGTGAGGAAAGGGTGTGGGGTGACATGGCTGTGGTTCCTGACAAACTGGCGCGCAGCCCGCGCATAGTCGGGCCGCTCTTCTGTGTTAAATAAGGAAACCGGGGCAAAAAAACAACGTGTCTTGCCTCCGAAAACGGCATGGGCCGCCTTATCCTTGCGCAAGCATCATGAGCGCACGCAACCGCGCGGGCGGAATTGCCTGCACATCGACAGCGGTAAAGACATGCAGCGTATTCAGATCACGATCACAGACCGCATGATCCGACACCCAGCCCCCAAGCCCCAGATAGAGGCGCAACAAGGCAGGGACATGGCGCAAATCCTGTGGCTGTGGGGCCTGTGCGGCACGCTTCAGATCATAATGCCCGCCCCCACGCTTGCCCGGTCGCAAAGCCTGCGGCCCCAGATGGCGCGCTTGCAGATACCGCAAGGCATCTTTGTGTTGCTCTGGCTGTGCCCCCGAAAATGAAGCGCAGCCCACCAACATATCAACGGCAAGCGCCTGTGCGGCCCGTGTCAGCCCCGCCAGCAGGGCGCGCGGACTATCGGCCTCTTGCTCTTGTCCCTTGCGCAGGCAAATGCGCCCGATCTCCATCAGCCGCAGCCCGGATTGCGCCAAGGCCCCAAGATCATAAAATTGTGCTGAATAGCAATTCTCCACCTCTGCCACATCGGCCAGAAGCCGAAATCGCGCGGCCGCCAAAGGCAGATGATCATGTTTGCGCTGTACCAGTATATGGGCGCAGAACGGGTCGAACCTATCCAGATCGCTCAGCCCCTTATCCGCCCGAAAGCGGTCAGCACGCAGCGCCTGCACGGCGCGCAATTCTTGGTCAGACCGGGCAAGCACAACAGATACCGCGCCGAAATCCGCCGCAACTTTTGCCAGTTCAGGGCGATCTGTCCACGCGCTGCGCCTCATGCCCGACATTTCGCCTCAGAAAAACGCATTCATGAAAACGTAAATCGCACTAATGCAAAATTTATGTAACACTGGCTGCCCGCACCCCGACAGGGTGCAGGCCAGTATAGTGTCTTAGCCGCCCAGCATCTGCGCCGGGTTGAACTGGCCGAAATTGCTCAGAAGCTGGCGCAAGAGCGTCATTCCCGTTGGCCCAGAAGATGTGACACGCCGCGACAGGGCCACAACTTCCCCATCTTGCAGCCCGAAGCGTTCAATATTTGCCACACGCCCAGACCCATCAAAGGAAATCTTCACAACCTCGCGGCGCACTTCCACTGGCGCGCGCCAACCTTCATGCACCCAGTCGCTTTGTACATAATACCAGTCAGACCCTTCCATCACGCCCATAAGATTGGGGCGCCCGATTTTCTCTGCCACAGTCTCGCGGGTGTCGCGCGCCACCTGAACCTCGGCCAACATGATGTCATCTGGCGCATAGCCGTGAAAGCGTTGCACCGGATTACAGGCGGACAAAACCAGCAACACCAGCGGAAAAACAAGCCGAATCGCGTAATTTCTCATCTGCCCGTGTCTTCCCCAATTCTCGCGCCCAACTGCCACCAGACCAGCGGCATACGGCGTTTCCAGCAATTTGTCGCTCGTGCGACCCTAACCCTTACCCCCAAGGTATACAGAAGGACGCGCCACACTTCAAGAAAGGAACGACTTGTCCTATATACACATAATCTTCCCCGGCGCAGAGGAATTGCGAACGTGTCATCATCCGCCCCATCCATCACCGCCCTGTCCCTGATGGCGCCTCTGCGCGTGGCCCAGCTTGCTGGCCGCAAGGGCACACAGATTGACCTGCAACCCGATGCAGCCACCCGCGCACAGATCGCCCAGATGCTGGGGCTGGAGGGCCTGCGCAAGTTCCGCTTCACCGCGAAACTTCAACCATTCGGCAAATCCGATTGGGAAGTGATCGGCACACTTGGCGCGACAGTGGTGCAACCCTGCGCCGTAACGCTGGAGCCAGTGAGCACGCGAATCGACGAACGCGTGACGCGCCGCTTTCTGGCGCATATGCCCATTCCGGAGGGGCTGGAAGTCGAGATGCCTGAAGATGACACGCTCGAACCCCTCGGCGCAGAGATTGATATCAGCGCAATCGCATTGGAAGCACTTTCCCTTGCGCTGCCCCCTTTTCCGCGCGCCCCCGCAGCGCTGGAAGGCCCTGAAATCGTGCTGGAAAGCCGCCCCATAGGCGCTGCACCGCTGGAACCGGAACAGACCAAACCATTTGCCGCACTTGCAGGCCTGCGCGCAAAACTTGGTGCACAGGCCAAACCCGGCCCGGAGGAACCCGAATAAGCCTTGCAGCCCGCGAAAATTTCACTATTTTGCGCGGCTCATGCATTGAGGGCTTGGAAGCGCGGAGCAATCCGTGTATGCCGCGCCGAAATCGCATCTTCTTTTTTTTGCGTCGGGACGGCCCAGATGGGCAGAGTGTCGCGATGCCCTGACAACAGAGGTCTCACATGGCTGTTCAACAGAACCGCGTAACACGCTCTCGCCGCAACATGCGCCGCTCTCATGATGCGCTGGTTGCAGCCAATCCGAATGAATGCACCAATTGCGGTGAATTGAAGCGCCCACACCATGTGTGCCCTTCTTGCGGGCATTACAACGATCGGGAAGTCGTGGCTCGTGCCGGTGATGTGGATCTGGAAGACGACGCAGCATAAGTGCGCTTGTCCTGCGTGGGGTGAATGATGGCAAGTGCGCGCATCGCATGACGCAAATATCCCGCGACAGGATCACGATATCCGTGGATGCCATGGGGGGCGACAAAGGCCCTTCGGCAGTTGTTGAGGGCTGCGCCGTATCGGCAGCCAAAAACCCGGAAATCGCGTTTATATTGCACGGCGATGAAACAACCCTTCGGGCGCTGGTTGCAAAGCATCCAGCGCTTGTTTCCATTACGCGCATCCATCACAGCCCCGGTGTGGTGCGGATGGATGACAAACCCGCGCAAGTCATGCGCAGCGGGCGCGAAACCTCCATGTGGTCGGCCCTCACCTCTGTGCGTGAGGGCGAAGCTATGGCGGCGGTCTCTTGTGGCAATACAGGCGCGTTGATGGCGGTGGCCATGCTGCGGCTGCGCAAACTGCATGGGGTGCACCGGCCCGCGATTGCCTGCCTGTGGCCTTCGCGCGGGGAAAGCGGATTCAACACCATGCTGGATGTGGGGGCCGATATCCGCGCCGATGAAGAATCGCTTCTGCAATATGCGCTGATGGGTGCTGCCTATTACCGCAACGCCTTTAATGCACCCTGCCCGCGTGTTGGCTTGCTGAATGTGGGCACCGAGGATCACAAGGGCCGCGCCGAAATCAAGGAAGCTGCGCGCCTGATCGCAGAGGCTGCGGAAATTGGGCGCTACCAGTTTGTGGGCTTTGTGGAAGGCACAGATCTGGCCTCGGCCCATGTGGATGTGATCGTGACAGACGGGTTCACCGGCAATATCGCCCTCAAGACAGGCGAAGGCACGGCCCGGCTTGTCAGCGATGCCCTGCGCGAAGAACTCTCGGCCAATCTGCTCTCCAAACTGGGCGCGCTGGCAGCCCTTGGCCCGCTCAAGCGCCTGCGCAAGCGGATGGATCCCCGGCGCATGAATGGCGGGGTGTTTCTGGGGCTGAATGGCACCGTGGTAAAATCCCATGGCTCTGCCGATGCCACGGGGGTTTCTGCGGCTATCAAACTGGCCTTCACCCTTGCCAAATCGGGCTTTCAGGAACGGATGGCCGAACGGCTTGCCTCGGTCGCGGATGCTGTGGAGGAACGCGCCCTTGCGCAGGGCAAGGCAAACGGTAAAACCGCGCCGGATACAGATGAAGTGGAAGAGGGGCAGCCATGACAGTCATTCGTCCTGTGATCATTGGGACAGGCCATTATCTGCCAGCCCGGATTGTGCCGAATTCCGAATTCGCCGCAACGCTGGACACAAGCGACGAGTGGATCGTGTCGCGCTCCGGGATAGAGCGGCGGCATTTCGCGGCGGAAGGCGAATACACCTCTGATCTGGCAATAAACGCTGCGCGTGCCGCACTTGCGAATGCAGGTGTGACCGCCCAAGAAATTGATGCCGTGATCGTCGCAACCTCTACCCCGGATTACACCTTTCCAGCCGTGGCCACACAGGTGCAGGCGGGCTTGGGCATGACGCAGGGTTTCGCGTTCGATATTCAGGCCGTGGGTGCGGGGTTTGTCTTTGCGCTGGCCAATGCCAGCGGCCTGATCTTGGCCGGGCAGGCAAAGCGCGTGCTGGTTATCGGGGCCGAAACCTTCTCGCGCATCATGGATTGGACAGATCGCGGCACCTGCGTTCTGTTTGGTGATGGCGCAGGCGCTGTGGTGCTGGAAGCGCAGGCAGGCAGCGGCGCGAATACCGATCGCGGGGTTCTGGCCTGTGATCTGCACTCGGATGGCCGCTACCGCGACCTGTTGTACGTTGATGGCGGCATTTCCCGCACAGGCACAGCAGGCGTGCTGCGGATGCAGGGGCGCGAAGTGTTTCGTCATGCGGTTGAAAAGCTGGCCGCCACAGCCACATCCGCGCTGGAAAAGGCCGGGCTGGAGGCCGGGCAGGTTGATTGGATTGTCCCCCATCAGGCTAATTTGCGCATTATCAAGGGCACGGCGCAGAAGCTGGGCCTGCCGATGGAGAATGTGATCGTCACCGTGCAGGATCATGGCAATACCTCTGCCGCATCCATTCCGCTGGCGCTGTCTGTCGCCAACACGCAAGGCCGCTTCAAACCCGGCGATCTGATCCTGACAGAGGCCATTGGCGGCGGGCTAAGCTGGGGGGCCGTTGCCCTGCGCTGGTAAGCGCGGCACCGCCGGTTTAACCCCTTGCCACAACCACCTGTTATTGACTCGAAATTCGCTTTCCCCCATGCTGCGACAAATCGTCGGGGGATAATATGTCAGACACGACTTTAACACGAATGGATTTGACCGAAGCTGTCTTCAGGGAAGTAGGTTTGTCGCGCAACGAATCTTCTTTGTTGGTTGACTCGGTCTTGCAGCATGTTTCTGACGCATTGGTGCGTGGTGAGCAGGTCAAAATCTCGTCTTTCGGCACATTCTCTGTGCGTGACAAAACGGCGCGTGTGGGGCGCAACCCGAAAACTGGCGAGGAGGTGCCAATCTCGCCGCGCCGGGTTCTGACTTTTCGGCCATCGCATCTGATGAAAGACCGTGTCGCCGAAGGTAACCGAAAACAGGGGTAATTCATGCAAAAGGCGCCGGACGCGTTTCGCACAATCAGCGAGGCGTCGGATGCATTGCAAGTGCCGGCGCATGTGTTGCGCTTTTGGGAAAGCAAGTTTTCTCAAGTCAAACCTGTGAAGCGTGCAGGCGGGCGCAGATACTATCGGCCTGCGGATATTGATCTTCTCGCTGGCATAAAGACATTGCTTTATGATCAGGGTATGACAATTCGGGGCGTGCAGAAGCTGATTGCAGATCGTGGCGCGCGTCAGATTGCGCAGATTTCACCACTCTCTGAGGACTGTCAGGCCTTGGCTGAGGCTGTCCCAACAGCTCTTGCGCCGGAATCGCCCATGGCCTGTGTGGTGCATGAACCAGCACCACCGGCAGAGAAGCCCGCCGCAAGCATTGAGCCACCAGCACAGGAACAGGCCCCGGCGGCACTGCCATCAGGCCCGCCAAGCCTGTTTCGCACAACCGCTCCAAAGCCATATACAGCCCCCATCCGCGCCGGAGCCTTGGCACATGCCTTGCGCGCAGCCCCGCCCCCATCGGGCAGGCTGGAAGCGGCAAAACCGCTCTTGGCCCGGCTGGAGGCTTTGCGCGCAAGGCTGGAAAAAGCAAAGTAAAGCCGCGCCCCGGATTTGTCGCAAAAGCCGCGAATTCGGCCTTGCCCTTGGGCGTGAATCGGGTAGATAGAGCGGCACAGAGCGTCGGGCTATGGCGCAGTCTGGTAGCGCGTCCGTCTGGGGGGCGGAAGGTCGCAGGTTCAAGTCCTGCTAGCCCGACCATTTTTCTTGCCTTCTCCCTTGCGCCATTAGCGGCCATCTGCAAGACACTCTTGGGGGCTTGCGCCGTAATGTCGGGGAAGAACAATGCACAATACCGGGGTTTTGCCAGCGCAGGAATTGCGCGCGATGGTGGCGCAAGGGGTGATCCTGTCAGACCCGCCTGTGCAAGAGGCCCAGATTCAGCCTGCAAGCCTTGATTTGCGCCTTGGCCCGCGTGCCTACCGTGTGCGCGCGTCTTTCCTTGCAGGCAAAGGGCGCAAACTTGCCGATCGGCTGGCAGAGTTTGAAATGCACCAGATGGATCTGACCCAAGGCGCGGTGCTGGAAAAGGGCTGTGTCTATGTTGTTCCACTGATGGAATCACTGGCACTGCCTATGGGTATTCAGGCTGTTACCAATGCCAAAAGCTCTACCGGGCGGCTGGATTTGCTCACCCGCGTGATCACAGATGACGGGGTGGAATTTGATCGCGTGCCAGAGGGCTATCATGGCCCGCTTTATGCCGAAATCTGCCCGCGGTCGTTTTCCGTGCTGGTGCGCCCCGGAATGCGGCTCAATCAGATCCGGTTCCGGCGGGGGCAGGCGATACTTAGCGATGCCCAACTGACAGCCCTGCACATAGCCGAAACACTGGTTCCCGGAGAGCCTGTCATCTCGGATGGTCTGGGCTTTTCGGTGGATCTGCGGCCAGAGCATGGCACTCTGGTAGGCTACCGCGCAAAACCCCATACAGGGGTCATTGATCTCGACAAGATCGGCGCTTATGCGCCCGGCGATTTCTGGGAAGAATTGCACAGCGCCACAGGCCAGATCATTCTTGACCCCGGCGCGTTCTATATCCTTGTCAGCCGCGAGGCGGTGCATATTCCGCCCGATTACGCTGCCGAGATGGCCCCCTATCTGGCCATGGTGGGGGAATTTAGGGTGCATTATGCCGGTTTTTTTGACCCCGGTTGCGGCCATGCCGCTGCGGGTGGCACTGGTGCGCGCGGCGTTTTGGAAGTGCGCTGCCACGAAGCACCTTTCGTGCTGGAACATGGCCAGATCGTGGGGCGGCTGGTTTATGAGCGGATGAGCGCGCGGCCAGAGCTGCTATATGGGGCAGGAATTGCCTCGAACTACCAGGGACAGGGCCTGAAACTCGCAAAGCATTTCAAGGCATTGTGAGCAGATGTTCGAGCTTGTTGAAATTACATTTCTGATTGGTGCCTTTGTCACGCTTTTTGTCGTGATTGATCCCATTGGCACAGCGCCGCTATTTGTGGCCCTGACACAGGGCATGACACCAGAAAAGCGGCGCAGCATCGGGCTGCGCGCCTGTGTGATTGCGGCGATTCTGCTGGCCCTGTTCGGGCTGGCAGGTGAAGAATTTTTGCGCTTCATCGGCATTTCCATGCCCGCCTTCCAGATTGCAGGAGGGATATTGCTGTTTCTCACTGCGCTGGACATGCTGTTTGACCGCCGCAGTCAGCGGCGCAAGGATCATACCGATGAGGGCACAACCGCCCCGGCAGATGACCCGTCAGTGTTTCCGCTGGCCATGCCGCTCATTGCCGGGCCGGGGGCAATGGCGACAATGGTGCTTTTGATCAATGAGGTTGGCCGCAGCCCTCAAGGATTGGCGCTGGTGACAGCGGTCATGCTGGGTGTGATTGCGCTTGTCTTCCTCGCGTTCCTGTCAGCGGGGCTGATAGAGCGGCTGCTGCGCCGAACAGGCACAATGGTCATGACTCGGCTTTTTGGCCTGCTGCTGGCGGCACTTTCGGTACAATTCGTGTTGAACGGGGCCAGCGCTATCGGCATTCTGCCCCAAGGCGCCGCCCAGCTTTAGACATGCCTTGCAGAGGGCTTGGCGAACGTGAAAACCCTTGCTAGACTTCGCCCAAATCGTCGCTTTTTTCCGAGTATATCTTGATGCGCCACAGCCTGCCAACCATTCCGCAGTTTTATGTAACTGCCCCGCAGCCCTGCCCCTATCTGGCCGGCCGGCTGGAGCGCAAGCTGTTCACGGCTCTCCAAGGCGATCAGGCCGAAGCCATGAATGACACGCTTTCCAAGCAGGGGTTCAGGCGGTCGCAGAATGTGCTCTATCGCCCGTCCTGTGCCGATTGCTGCGCCTGTCTTTCGGCGCGCATACGGGTGGATGCGTTCAGGCCCACGCGCTCGCAACGCCGCGTGGCCAAGCGCAACAGCCATTTGCTGCGCCAAGTCACCAGTGCCTGGGCAACAGAGGATCAATTCGATCTGTTCCGCCGCTATCTGGATTCGCGCCATGCCGATGGCGGCATGGCAGATATGGATGTATTCGAATTTGCCGCCATGATTGAGGAAACCCCCGTGCGTACGCGGGTTCTGGAATATGTCGGCCAAGGGCCATCCGGGCGGCGCCATTTGCAAGCAGTCTGTCTGAGCGATGTTCTCGATGACGGGCTAAGCCTTGTCTATTCGTTTTTCGATCCCAAATTGGCGGCCAATTCGCTGGGCAGCTATATGATTCTGGATCAGATTGAACTCGCGCGCCAAGTGGGCCTGCCCTTTGTCTATCTGGGCTATTGGGTTCCCGGCAGCCCCAAGATGGATTACAAGGCACGGTTCTCCGGGCTGGAAATTTATCATGATGGGGAATGGCATGTACTCCATGATCCCAGCCAGTATTCCGGCACAACACATCCGCTTTCCGTGAAGCCGATTGCCGAACAGGTGGCCGGGCTAAGCTTGCCCAGCAGCCTGAGCGCACCGATCTCTCCGGCAACGCGCTCTGGCGGATCGTTGTAAGACGCGGGCCTAGAGCATGTCGCGCAAAACTGGGAACCGGTTTTGCGCAAAAAGACATGCGGCCACATAAGGTTAGAGTGGGTCGCGTGAATGCGAATGAACGCGACACGCTCTCGCCCGCATATGCTCAGTTCGCTTTGCGGCTGGGCAGGAAAGGCAAGGGCAGCACAGGCACACCCTCATCCAGCAGCGCGCGCGCTTCTGCTGGTTGCGCCTCGCCATAGATGGGCCGATCAGGGGTTTCGCCCAGATACATCGCGCGGGCCTCGGCGGCGAAGCGATCCCCCACATAATCGGAATTCGCCTCTATCTCGGTGCGCAGGGCCTGCAAACGGCGCACGGCTTCGTCCGGTGGGCTGGCGGGGGGCTGGGGGGCTGGCGCTGCGCTGCCTGTGCCCACCGCAGGAGCCATCAACGCTTTCTCCACAGCGCTTGTCCCGCAATGTGGACAAGACACCAGCTTGCGCGCCAAAAGCCCATCAAAGGCCGCGCCGGACTGGAACCAGCTTTCAAACCCATGCCCTTCGGCGCATCTGAGCGAATATTTAATCATCTCTTTATGCCTGCGATTTTGCGCGCCAGAAGTAAACAGGAACTGAACCATTTCAAGTGAAAATGAACTCTTGCGCCCCTTGCCCCATGGCCCGCCCCTTCTAGCTGTTCTCCCAAACGGGTTTGGCAAAAAAGGAATACCCATGCGCGCGCTTCTTACTGCGCTTTGCCTTGCGCTGCTGGCCCTGCCCGCGCAGGCCTTCACATTCACCGCGCTGGATGGCACGCCGCTTGATCTGGCTGCGTGGCGCGGCCAGCCGGTTTTGGTGGTCAACACGGCCTCTCTATGCGGTTTTACCCGCCAATATGGCGATATGCAGGCGCTATATGACGAATATGGCCCGCGCGGGCTGGTGGTGCTGGCTGTGCCCTCGGATGATTTCAGGCAGGAACTTTCCAGCAATGAGGAAGTGGCAGATTTTTGCCGTGTCCAGACTGGGCTGACCTTCCCCATCACCCAGATCACGCCTGTGCGCGGGGCGCAGGCGCATCCATTCTTTCAATGGCTGGCGCAGGAACATGGGCATGTGCCAAGCTGGAATTTCAACAAGGCGCTAATTGGGGCGGAAGGCGAGTTGCTGGGCTTTTGGGGGTCTGGCACACGCCCCACAGCGCGCGCCATCACGCGGCCCATCCGGGCGGCGCTGCCATGATTGGGTCTGCACCAGAATGACGCCGGTTTTCATCGGCTCGGAAATCTATCGCGGTTCCAGCTATGGAGCATGGCATCCGCTGCATATCCCGCGCGTTTCCACTGTTATGGATTTGGTGCGCGCTTTGGGCTGGCTGGAACCGGGGCAGTACCGCACCAGCCCGCGCGCCAAACCTGCCGCCTTGAGCGTGTTTCACTGCCCCGATTATATCGCGGCCCTGCAACAGGCCGAAGCCACGCAGCAGGCCAGCCCGCAGATACAGGCCCGCTATGGCCTTGGCAGCATGGCAAACCCGGTTTTCCCCGAAATGTTCCGCCGCCCTGCCACGGGTGCGGGCGGGGTGATGCTGGCGGCCACACTGCTTGCAGGGGGCGGCGTGGTGCATGTGCCGGGCGGGGGCACACATCACGCCTTGGCAGACCGGGCAAACGGGTTTTGTTATCTGAATGATCCTGTCCTTGCGCTGCTGGCGCTGCGGCATATGGGGCTAAGCCGGATTGCCTATGTGGATATCGACGCCCATCATTGCGATGGGGTGGAAGCCGCACTTTCTGGCGCGGAAGATATGCTTCTCATCTCTGTGCACGAAGAAAAGCGGTGGCCCTTCACCGGTGGGCTGGAGGATCGCGGCGCAGGGCGCGCGGTAAATCTGCCTGTGCCGCGCGGTCTGAATGATACCGAGATGCGCGCCATCCTGCACCGGCTGATCCTGCCTGCGCTGGAACGCTTTGCCCCCCAAGCCATTGTGTTGCAATGCGGGGCCGATGCGGTGGAAGAAGACCCGCTTTCGCGGCTGGCACTGTCAAATAACGCGCATACCGACATAGCCCTTGCACTGCGGGCCTGCACGCCGCGGCTGATGGTGCTAGGCGGTGGGGGCTATAACCCGTGGTCAGTGGCGCGCTGCTGGACACGGGTCTGGGGCGCGCTGAATGGGCATGCGACAGAGGGCGCACTGCCAGAGGGCGCGCAAGCCGTGCTGCGCGCCCTGTCATGGAACCGCCGTGGCACTGGGCGCACCGCCCAAGACCACTGGCACACCACCCTTGCAGACCCCCCGCGCGAAGGCCCGCTGCGCCCCGAAATCAGCGCGCGGCTGGATCATCTGCGCATGCGGCTAGGCCTTGGCCCTCTCCGCCGCTCTGCTGGCCAGATAAAAACCGCCTGACCGCGCGCCAGACACACGGCCCACCTTGCGCAGCCGCGCCCGCAGGCATAAAGAATGCCGGAAATTCCTATGGGGGAAGGGATCGGCCCATGCCGCTTCTGGTAATGAAATTCGGGGGCACATCGGTTGCCGATCTGGAGCGCATTCGCAATGCGGCCCAGAAGGTCAAGGCCGAGGTGGAACGCGGCTATGATGTGATTGTCATAGTCTCTGCCATGTCAGGCAAGACAAATGAGCTGGTGGGCTGGGTCAATGAAACCTCGCCGCTCTATGACGCGCGCGAATATGATGCCGTTGTCAGTTCCGGCGAGAATGTGACCGCCGGGCTGATGGCGTTGACATTGCAGGAAATGGATATTCCCGCGCGCAGCTGGCAGGGCTGGCAAGTGCCGATCCAAACCACCAGCGCCCATGGTGCGGCGCGGTTTGTCGATATCCCGCGCAAGAATCTGGACGCCAAATTTACTGAGGGCTTCAAGGTTGCGGTGATTGCAGGCTTTCAGGGTGTCAGCGCCGAGGGGCGTATCACCACCTTGGGCCGCGGCGGGTCTGATACCACAGCCGTGGCCTTTGCCGCCGCGTTCGGGGCAGAGCGCTGCGATATCTATACCGATGTTGACGGGATCTATACGACCGATCCCCGCATCACCAGCAAGGCGCGCAAGCTCGACAAGATCAGCTTCGAGGAAATGCTCGAACTCGCCAGCCTTGGGGCGAAAGTGCTGCAAACGCGCTCTGTCGAATTGGCAATGCGCTATAAGGTGCGGCTGCGCGTGCTGTCATCTTTCGATGATACGAATGATCAATCAGGAACTCTGGTCTGTGACGAGGATGAAATCATGGAATCGAAAGTTGTCTCTGGCGTGGCCTATAGCCGCGAAGAAGCGAAACTGACCCTTGTTACGGTCGAAGACCGCCCCGGCATTGCCGCCGCCATTTTTGGCCCGCTCTCCGAGGCGGGAGTGAATGTGGATATGATCGTTCAGAACATCTCGGAGAAGGATTATCAGGGCCACGAGCGGCCTGTCACCGATATGACCTTCTCTTGCCCGGTGGATCAGGTAGCGCGGGCGCGCAAAGCGCTGGAAACCGCACGCGATGCAGGCAATATCAGCTATGAGAAGCTGGAAGTGGATACCGACGCGGCCAAAGTCTCGGTTGTGGGAATCGGGATGCGCAGCCATGCAGGCGTTGCCGCGCGCATGTTCAGCGCGCTTGCCCAAGAAGGCGTCAATATCAAGGTGATCGCCACCTCGGAAATCAAGATTTCAGTGCTGATTGACAGAAAATATATGGAACTGGCGGTTCAGGCGCTTCATGATGCGTTTGACCTCGACAAGGCGGGCTGAGGCAGGCCCAAAGGCAAGATCGGAGGGGCAATGCCCCACAGAACGGAAACAGACAGCAGAAAGCTGCTTCGCCGCTTGCGCGATGAAATGTCCCTGTCCAACCCGGCGCAAGAGCGGCTGGACAGGATCACCACAATCATCGCGGAATCGATGGGGGTGGAAGTCTGTTCAATCTATCTGTTCCGCGACCCCGAAACGATGGAGCTTTGCGCCACAGAAGGGCTGCGCCCGGAATCAGTGCATCTGACGCGCATGCGGCTGGGCGAGGGCCTGGTGGGCAAAGTGGCGCGGCTGGCGCGGCCTGTGAACACGGCCAATGCCCCCGCTGAACCGGGCTTTCGCTATATGCCGGAAACGGGCGAAGAGATTTACACATCGTTTCTTGGCGTGCCCATCCAACGGCTGGGCGAGCGGCTGGGCGTGCTGGTGGTACAGGCCAAAGAGCCGCGCCTGTATTCGGATGACGAGATTTACGGGCTGGAAGTTGTGGCCATGGTGCTGGCCGAGATGACAGAGCTGGGCGCCTTTGTGGGCGAAGGCACAAGTTTCGCCACGCCCCATAAACACCCGACCCTTCTGCGCGGCGTCACCGCGCAAGAGGGCGAAGCCGAGGGCGAAGTCTGGCTGCACGAGCCGCGCGTGGTCATTACCAATCTTGTCAATGATGACAGTCAGGCAGAACTCGCGCGGCTGGAAGGCGCGGTTGCACAGTTGCGCGTATCCATCGACCAGCTTCTGACCAATGCCGGAAGCCGCGACAAGGAACATCAGGAAGTGTTGCAAACGTACCGGATGTTTGCCCATTCGCGCGGCTGGATGAAGCGGATGGAAGAAGATATCCGGCGCGGGCTATCTGCCGAAGCAGCGGTGGAAAAAGAGCAATCAGCCGCCCGTGCGCGGCTGGAAACCGTGCCCGATGCCTATTTGCGTGACAGGTTGCATGATCTGGATGATCTTTCCAACCGGCTGTTGCGTATTCTGACAGGGCAAGGCAGCGAAACCGGAGCAGAGATGCCCGAACGCCCGATTCTGGTGGCGCGCAATATCGGCCCCGGCGAATTGCTGGAATATGGGCGCAAGCTGCGCGCCGTGGTTCTGGAAGAAGGCGCAGTTGGCAGCCACGCCACAATCGTTGCGCGCGCATTGGCGATTCCGTTGATCATCAATGTGCCCCGCATCACCACCGAGGCGCTGAACGGTGATCACATTCTGGTGGATGGCACAGAGGGCCTTGTGCATCTGCGCCCCGATGACAGTATCACCAGCGCGTTCCGCGACAAAATGGCGATGCAGGCCAAGGCGCAAGAGCGCTATGCCAGCCTGCGCGACAAGCCCGCGCAGGCCCGCTGCGGCACGCGGATCACGCTGAAAATGAATGCGGGGCTGATGGCTGATTTGCCCTCGCTGCCCTCGTCCGGCGCGGAAGCGGTGGGGTTGTTCCGCACGGAATTGCAGTTTCTGGCGCGGGACAGAATGCCCAAACGCTCTGATCTGGTGGCCAATTACACCCGCGTTCTGGATGCTGCCAAGGAAAAGAAAGTCTATTTCCGCACGCTCGATATCGGTTCTGACAAGGTCATGCCCTATATGAAGCGCCCGGACGAGCCGAACCCCGCCATGGGCTGGCGCGCGCTGCGGGTGGGGCTGGACAAGCCCGGCGTGCTGCGCATGCAGTTGCAAGCCCTGATCCGCGCTGCCAACGGCCGCGCGCTGAGTGTGATGTTCCCTCTGGTTGCGACAGAGAGCGAATTCACCCGCGCCCATGACATGCTGATGCGCGAAATCGCGCGCGAACAGCGCTTGGGCCATATCCTGCCTGCCAAGGTTGAAGTGGGGGCCATGTTGGAAACCCCCTCTCTGGCCTATGCGCCAAAAAGCTTTTTCGATGCGGTGGATTTCATCTCGATTGGCGGCAATGACCTCAAGCAATTCTTCTTTGCCGCAGATCGCGAGAACGAACTTGTCCGGCGCCGCTATGACACGCTCAATGTCGCCTTCCTGACCTTCTTGCAAGTGATCGTGGATCGCTGCCATGAAAGCCAGACCGCGCTGTCTTTCTGCGGCGAAGATGCAGGACGGCCCATTGATGCGCTGGCCTTGGCAGGGATCGGGATTTCATCACTCTCCATGCGCCCGGCCTCTATCGGGCCTGTCAAATCGCTTATCCGGCGGGCCAACCTCAACGAGGTCTCGGAACTGATCGCACGGGTTCAGGTGCGCGGCCTTGAGAGCGCGCGGCCCGCCCTCATGGATTATGTCAGCACGCTGGTGGATTGAACTGCGCGCTCAGGCGGCCAGATGCTTCGCCACCTCGCCGCGCACCCCCTGCCATGCGCCAGCCTCCAGCTCCAGCCCCAGAACGCGGGCAGGGTTGGTGGGGGGAGGCATGACCACCCCCTCCAGACGGGCAAACCCGAAGCGGCGG
>JAIUNA010000056.1 GCA_022565265.1 Roseinatronobacter sp.
ACCGGCCCGGCACGCAAAGCCTGATTTTGGGATCGACCGCAAGCAAGGTGGTGGCGCGTGCGCAATGCGCGGTGCATGTCATCCGGCGGGGTGCGCCCGCGTGATAGCGGCGCCTGTCACAGAGATCGCGGGCCAGCGCGTGCTGTTTCTGATGGCGGCGCAAGCAGAATATGGCCCGCATCTGCGCGCCCGCTTCGTGCCTGTGATAACCGGCATTGGCCCGGTAGAGGGGGCGGTGGCGACGGCGGCGACATTGGCGGGGATGCAGGCCACGGGCGGGTTGCCTGATCTGGTTGTCTCGCTTGGCTCTGCCGGGTCTGCGCGGTTGCAACAATGCGCTGTCTATCAGGCCAGCGCCTTGGCCTATCGCGATATGGATGCAACGCCGCTGGGCTTCGAGAAAGGGATAACGCCCTTTCTTGATCTGCCTGCGCGGCTGGATTTGCCAGTTTGCATTGCGGGCCTGCCGCAGGCCACGCTTTCGACGGGGGCAAATATTGTCTGCGGCACCGCCTATGCGGATATTGCCGAGGATATGGTGGATATGGAAAGCTATGCCGTGCTGCGCGCTTGCCAGCGCTTTGGCCTGCCGCTTGTGGCGCTGCGGGGCATTTCGGATGGCGCGGCCCCGCTGGAAGGGCTGCATAGCTGGACAGAATATCTGCATATCGTGGATGAACGGCTGGCGGAGGCGGTGGATATGCTCACCGCCCATCTGGCGACAGGTGCAGCGCAGCCGGGCGGCGTTCGGGGAGACGCGGGGGCGCAGTGACACATTGCGCGGCGCGCGCGCATCCTCTGGCGCAGATCAGGTTTGCGGGTCGGGCGGGGCAAGGCGGGCGCAATGATCCGGCGCAAGGCCAAGGGGTGCCTCGCAGCGTTGCAGGGTTGAGGCGGCGTAAAACTGCAACACAGGGTCTTGGCCCGGTGCCACGCGGATCTCTCCGGCATGATCTTCGACGATCCCGCGCAATGCCAGCGCGGCCAGCCCATCTGCGATAAGCTCCTCGCCATCCTGTGCCCCCAGATGCAGCCATGCGCGCCGCTCCAGCAGCGCCGCGCGCAGTTCTGCCGCCTGCTGCGCAAGCGCGGCTTTGCTGGCCGTGCCCCCTGCGCGCACCAGTGCTGCGGCGGCAAATGACACTGGCAGCACCGGCACAGCGGCGCGAATGCGTTGCATCAGATCTTCGGCCAGATTTTCCGTGCTTGCAGCGGGGCTATGGGTCAGGAAATCGCGCAAGGAAAGCGGGGTTCCGTAGCATACAGCCGCATAGCCGAAATGGGTGAAATTGCCCCGCAGTTTTTGCCACAAAATCCTCAGGCCAAAGCCCAGCACCACTTTCACCCGCACCGGAAAGCGCCGGATACCCTGAAGCCCGGCCTGAATCAGAACGCGGTCTTCCAGCACCCTGTCATAATTCAGCGCGACTTGCACAAAGACAACATCCGGCCCTTCATGCAGGGTAAAGCCGCGCAAGATGTAATGCAGCAAGCCTTTCTTGGCATTGCCCACTTTCCCGTTCAGGCTTAGCCCGCCTTCGGGGAAAATGGCCTGTGTCGTGCCTTGCTGGATCGACATTTGCACATAGCGCGCCAGAATCGCCCGATAGAGTGCGTTGGAATAGCGCCGCCGGATGAAATAGGCCCCCATCGCGCGGATCAGGGCTTTCAGCGGCCAGACGCGCGCCCATTCGCCCACGGCATAGCTGAGCGCGGAATGTTTGGAGGCCAGCCAGGTTATCAGCACATAATCCATATTGGAGCGGTGGTTCATCACAAACACCACGGCTGCGCCGGGATCGATCTTGGCCAATTCGGGCGAATCGGCCCCGCCGATTCGCACTCTGTACAAGCCCTGGCTAAGCCGCTGGGCCAGTTTGATCGCAAAGCCGAAATAGGTGGCCGTTGAAAACCCCGGCACAATCTCGCGCGCATAGGAGCGCGCGCGCTCAAACGCCACATTGGGCGGCACGCCCTGTTCACGGGCATAATTGCGCACTGCAACCATAACGAGAGGATCATAAATCAGCCGCGTCACCTGATCTTGCCTGCGCATGATCTTGAACGGCTCTATCGGGCGTTGCAGCCGTTCATTGAGCTTGGCGATGGCCCGTTCCATCCGGCGGCGGAAAAACCAGCGCACAGAGGGAAACAGGAAATGCGACGCGAATGTTACCGCGGCGAAGCCAAGAATAAGGATAAGCACCCACAGGGGCAGTTGGACAGTCTGGAACATGCAGTCTTTTTTGCAGGAAAGCCGGGCGGGGTAAATGCTGTTTGCACCTGCCATAACGGCACATACCGACAAAAGGCCCCGGATATCTTCCGGGGCCTTTGATCCAATTTACCGGCGCTTTGCCGAAAGCGCCGCCTGTATCAGCCAACCAGTTCCAGACCGGAGAAGAAATAGGCGATTTCCTGCGCGGCTGTTTCCGGTGCGTCAGAGCCATGAACGGAATTCTCGCCAACCGATTGCGCAAATTCGGCGCGGATTGTGCCCGGCGCTGCATCGGCAGGGTTGGTGGCGCCCATGACTTCGCGATTCTTGGCAATAGCGCCTTCGCCTTCCAGAACCTGCACCACAACCGGGCTGGAGGCCATGAATTCGCACAATTCATCATAGAAGGGGCGCTCTGCATGCACCTCGTAGAATTTGCCTGCCTGCGCCTTTGTCAGGTGAATGCGCTTCTGCGCCACAATGCGCAGGCCCGCTTCTTCAAATTTGGCGTTGATCTTGCCGGTCAGGTTGCGGTTTGTCGCGTCGGGTTTGATGATGGACAATGTCCGTTCGATGGCCATGAGTTCTCTCCGGGAAATGACTGTCCGGGCGGGCTGCCCGGTCTGATGCGCGCACTAGCACGTCATGGGACAAGTGAAAAGCCTTATGCGTTTTTCCGCGTCGTAGTATTTGACCCTTCTCCGGAATGTGCTGAGCTTGCGGGTTGGACGGCAGTGCAATGTTATCGCACATTAGTCCTGCCTTGTGTGTGCATGATTTCCTGATACCCTGCATTTATTTGGGTTTGCGGTTTTTTAGGATGCCATATTTTCATCACGATCTGTGTTTAACCTTCGGAACGTCATGCAAAAAACGAACAAAGAGGGCTGTTCCTTGCGAGTAAACAGGTTCAACTCGGGGCGTGGTCAAGACAGACACGAGACAGGGCTTGATATCCGGCGTCCTGAGGGACTTCCGCCTGTTCTGAGCTTTCAGGATGTAGTGATCGGGCCAGTGGCGGATCGCCAGCAACCGGGTGCGGCTTGGGCTGACTTCGAACAACAGACCCATGCGCGGCTCTATCGTCGCGGTGGACGTGTGTGCAAGCCGCCGGCATTCAAGAAGCGACCAGAGACCGTTGTGCAGGAGCCTGTCATATTTGCGTCGTGCTATGATAACCATTTTGGGCATCTGACGGCCGAAACGGTGCCGCGCCTGCCGCAGGCCCTTGCAGAGCACAATGACTTGCCCATCGTCTTCACGCGGATGACGAATGATACCTCGCACGCGCCTTCGGCAATGTTCTGCTCTGTCATGGAGTGGTTGCGCATTCCACTGGAGCAGATCCGCTTCATTGATCAGCCAACACTGTTTCGGCAAGTTTACGTTGCGGCACAAGGCGAGCATCTGGACGGTCCGCCAACGCCGCCTGAATATGTCGATCTGCTGGAAAAGCGCATAGCGCCAAACCTGCAGCTGCGCGCGCCCGAGGGCGTTGCTTTCGTGACGCGCTGCGGGCTGGATCACAAGATGGGCTATCACGCCGCGGAACGCTATCTTGTCGCGCTTCTGCGCGATCTGGGTGTGCGCATTATCTATCCGGAAAACCTGACGCTGCCGGAGCAGATGCGTCTTTATGCGCAGGCGCGATTTCTCGTTTTCTCCGAAGGCTCTGCGTTGCATGGCAGACAGCTTCTTGGTCGTGTTGAACAGGATATTGCCGTTTTACGGCGTCGCAAGCTGAGCGAGATGGCCAAAGGCCAGATCGAGGCGCGCTGCTCGTCGCTGACTTATGTTCCATGTTTCGGCGGTGCCCTGCATGTGACCAACAAATACGGCGTGAAAGTCACTTATGCGATGAAATCCTTCTACAATATCGAGGCGATACTGAGCTTTTTCGACTCGCTGGGTGTGCCGCTGCGCCAGCGTTGGGACATGGCGCGGTATCGCGATGCGCGTGATCAGGATGTGCTCAACTGGGTCTTCACCTTGTATGATGCAAAAATAGAGCACTGGCTCAAACCTGCGAATGAGGATGACTATCTTCTTGATCAGTTTGAAAGGTTGCACCTCAAGCACTTGCGAGAACAGGCTTCGGCACTGATAAAAGCGCGCAAGCTGGCCTGGTAACTGCTCCGTGACAAGGCGCCCCTAAGGCGGGAGCAGGTTTGTAGCGACCTATGGCGTTGTCAGGGTTACGCCGCCCAAGGCTATTCGGTTTTTGGTGAAACACCCAATAGCCTTAGCACTTTATCATGTCGCAATTTCGAACCGAAAACCTCTGTCAGGTTTTTCTGAAATTGCTTCAGCTTTTCAGCAGTGCTGCCACTTTGGGCGCGAAATATGTCAGCACCCCGTCACAGCCCGCACGTTTGAAGGCCAGCAGGCTTTCGAGCATGACCTTCTCTTCGTTCAGCCAGCCATTTTGCACCGCTGCCATGATCATCGCATATTCGCCCGATACCTGATAGGCGAAGGTCGGGCGCTGAAAACGGTCTTTCACAGCGCGGCAGATATCCAGATAGGGCATGCCGGGCTTGACCATCACCATATCAGCCCCTTCCGCCAGATCGCGCGCCACACAGGCCAGAGCCTCCTGAGCATTGGCAGGGTTGATCTGATAGGTGGCTTTGTCCCCCACCAGCCTGCCAGAGGCCCCCACAGCATCGCGGAACGGGCCATAAAAGCTGGATGCAAATTTCGCCGCATAAGACAGGATCGCAACATCGCCATGCCCCTGCGCTTCCAGCGCCATGCGCAATGCGCCAATGCGGCCATCCATCATATCGGAAGGGCCAAGAATATCGGCCCCCGCCTCGGCCTGCGCCAGCCCCATCTTGACAAGGGCCGCGACGGTTTAATCATTCACAATCTCGCCAGCGATGACAAAGCCGTCATGGCCATTGGCATTATAGGGGTCAAGCGCGATATCGGTCATCACCATCAGATCCGGAAATTCGGCTTTGAGC
Source organism: Roseinatronobacter sp. (assembly GCA_022565265.1). GTDB lineage: Bacteria > Pseudomonadota > Alphaproteobacteria > Rhodobacterales > Rhodobacteraceae > Roseinatronobacter. The sequence goes on from JAIUNA010000056.1 coordinate 5,188, forward strand.
GCGCGGATGGCGCGATTTGTCAGGTTTTCGGGGTTCCATGCTTCTTCGCATGTTTCGGTGCGCAGGGATTGGTCGGTATAGGGAAACAGGCAGATCGCCGGAATGCCAAGCGCATGGGCCTGTTCCGCAGCGGGCAAAAGCATGTCCAGCGACAGGCGGTTGACACCGGGCAGCGAAGGGATCGGCTCGTTCATGCCATGGCCATCGCGGATGAAAACAGGCCAGATCAGATCGCGCGGGGTCAGGGAATGCTCTTGCACCATATCGCGCAGGGCGCGGGTGCGGCGCAAACGGCGCATGCGGGCGGCAGGGAAGGGAGCTGGGGTCATGTCGGGGCCTTTCTCGCAGATTTGGCAAATCGTGCCATGATCGCCGCGCGAAGGAAAGGGCAAGCTGCGCCTCAGATGACGAAAGCCATGCAGGCCGCAACCGGGGCCGCGCGGCCTGCGGTGACGGGTTTGGTTTCTCAGGCCTCCGCGGCGTTTGTCTTGGCCGCGAGCGTGCCTTGTGCCCAAAGCTTCAGGATACGGTAGGCAATCAGGGGCACAACCCCGCTTGCCGCCAGCAAAAGCGCCCCCGCAATCAGGCCCAGCGCCCCTTGCCCCCCCGAAACCAGAATCATCTCTGTGGCAAACGCCACCAGCGGGAAGGTGAACGCCCCCCAGAGCTCCGAAAACCCCGCCTCTGTCAGCCAGCGGCCAGAGGCCAGCAGCGCCACGGCCAGAACCACCGCCAGCGCGCCAAATGCCGTGGCCATCCCGCCCAGCCCCGCGCCTTGTGCCACAATCGTAAACAGGCTGGCGGGTGCAAGATGGATCGCCAGAAGCGGGCGCAGCGGCGCAGGGGGGAACTGGCGCAGCAACTGGCGCGCGCTGATCGCCCAGATCACAGCCGCAGGCACGATCATCGCCCATAGCAAAAGCCGCGCAATCTCTGGCAGGCCCAGCGCATTGGCGGCCACGCCGCCAATGATGAATCCCACAAAACTCAGATGAAAGACAGGTGTCACCACCCGCCCTTCTGGCGGGCCAGCGCGCAGCACATAGACCAGCAGCACCACCAGCGCCACATGCACCCCAAAGGCCAGCGCGGCCAGCCCCTGCGCCAGCACAGGCGCCAGCGGCGCAAGGCTTGCGGCCAGCAGCATCAGCGACAGGCTGGCCGCTGCCAGCCCGGCGCGGCCCGGCAGCACGCGCATTTCCTCCAGCAGCCCCCCAGCGCGGCGCAGCGGTTTCGCCAGAAAGGCCCCCAGCGCGAACAGATAGAGCAGCGCCACCGCACCAACGATCATATCGCCAATCGCGGCAGGCACCCCAAAGGCGGGCGCGGCTTCGCGCCAGCCCAGCCCCAGCCCGAACAGCCCCAGAATGGGCGGAAAGATGGCAGGCGGCGTGCGCCGCCACAGCCCCGGCTTGGGCAGGCTTAGCGGCGGGGGCATGGGGCGGCGGCTCATGATTGGGCCAATATGCGGCCATGCTCTGCCAGATGGCCCGGCAGCAGGCGGTAATCATTGAAGCGGAACTGGTGATACATCTCTTCCGGTGCGGCCTTGCGATAGCCTTCTGTATATAGCCCGAAATGCGCGCCCGCGCGCTGCGCGGTTTCGGCATCGGTTTCGCTATCGCCGATATAGGCAATCTCTGCCAAGGTGCAGCCAAGGCGGGTGATCACCTCTTGCAGGGGGGCCGGGTCTGGCTTGGCCACGGGCAGCGTATCACCGCCCACAACGGCCTGAAACAGGCCCGTCCAGCCCAGATGGCGCAACACGGCCTGCGTGGGCGCAAACGGTTTGTTGGTGCACAGGCCCAAGGCCAACCCATTGCTGCGCAAATTGTCCAGTATTTCGGGCACATGGGGATAAATGCGCGTCTGCTCATGCGCGCGCTCGTAGAAATGCAAGAACCGCGCATGCAGATGCGCGGTTCGGGCGGGATCATTGCTGCCGGTGACCGCATGTTCCATGCGTTCCACGAAAACCCGCGCACCGCGCCCGATAAACCCGCGCGATTGTGCGAAGCTGACCACGGGCAGGCCCGCTTCCTCCAGCACGCGATTGGCCGCAGCCCAGATATCTGGCGCGCTGTCGATCAGCGTGCCGTCCAGATCAAAGATGACCGCGCGGATCATAGCGCCGTGCCTGTCGCGGCCTCTGCCGCCGTACGAATGGCGCGGATATTTGCACCATAGGGCGCGGGGTTTTCCACCGATCCGCCCGAAAACACCGCAGAGCCTGCGACCAGCACATCTGCCCCCGCGCGCGCCATTATGGGCGCGGTTTCCGGGGTCATGCCGCCATCAATCTCGATATGGATGGGGCGCGCGCCGATCAGGGCGCGCAAGCGGCGCACCTTGTCGCTCATATCAATGAATTTCTGCCCGCCAAAACCGGGGTTCACTGTCATAACACAGACCAGATCGATCATATCCAGCAGGTTTTCTACCCCGTCCAGCCCTGTGCCGGGATTGAGGGCAAGCCCCGCTTTTGCCCCATTGGCGCGGATGGCCTGAAGCGTGCGGTGAATATGCGCCCCGGCCTCGACATGCGCGGTGATGATATCCGCGCCTGCTTTGGCAAAGCCCTCTATGTAGGGATCAACGGGCGCAATCATCAGATGCACATCCATCACGCCGCGAATATGGGGGCGGATGGCCGCGCAAGTTGCAGGGCCAAAGGTGATATTGGGCACGAAATGGCCATCCATCACATCCACATGTACCCAATCGGCCCCTTGGTCTTCCACCGCGCGGCACTCGGCCCCGAAATTGGCGAAATCGGCGGCAAGGATGGACGGGGCGATTTTGATGGCGCGGGAAAAGCTCATGTTCGGGGCACTCCTGAGTCGGTCGAGGGTTTCTTAACGCTGAAGCTGACAGAATGCACGCCACTTGCGCGGGCATTTTGGTTTTCGGTAGATGGGGTGGCAGGCCCACCACGTCCCGCGCGCGCCCGAACCTACCCCCATGGCACGCGTTACACGCCGTCGGGCAGCCTATCGCTGGCCAGCCTCGCCCGGTACCGGCAAACGCCCTCAAACCAGCCAATCGCCTGCAATCCCGACCAGAGCCGAAGCTGCGCGACATAAAATTACAAAAAAATATCATTTAGGGTTGCATTGTTGCGCATCGAATTTTATGGATGCTGCATGCGCCGCATGAATTTCTGCGCCGCAGCAGATCGGATGGGGAAACCCTATTTTCAGACTAGGAGGCATATATGGCTCTGGATACGCAAACAGGCTTGGCCCCGTATGAGGCGCCGGAGAAAGACCTTTACGAGATTGGCGAAATGCCGCCTCTGGGCTATGTGCCCAAGCAAATGTATGGCTGGATTCTGCGTCAGGAACGCCACGGCGAACCGACCACCGCGCTAGAGGTGGAGGTTGTGGATACGCCAGTGATTGACAGCTATGCAGTGCTGGTGCTGGTGATGGCGGCGGGGGTCAATTATAATGGGGTCGGGGCCTGCCGTGGCAAGCCTGGCTCTGTGTTCAAGGGCCATCGCGCGCCCTATGCTGTGATCGGGTCTGATGCGGCGGGGATTGTCTGGAAAGTGGGCGCGAAAGTGCGCAACTGGAAAGTGGGCGATGAGGTTGTGATCCATTGCAACCAGGATGATGGCGATGATGAGGAATGCAATGGCGGCGATCCCATGTTTTCGCCCAGCCAGCGGATTTGGGGCTATGAAAGTGCAGATGGCTCTTTTGCGCAATTCACCCGCGTGCAGGCGCAGCAGCTTATGCCGCGCCCCAAACATCTGACATGGGAAGAATCGGCCTGTTAGGGGCTGACACTGGCCACCGCCTACCGGATGCTGTTTGGCCATCACCCGCATGAGCTGAAACCGGGCCAGAATGTGCTTGTCTGGGGGGCTTCGGGGGGGATTGGGTCGTTTGCGATCCAGCTTGCTGTGGCGGCGGGCGCAAATGCGATTGGTGTCATCTCTGAGGAGGACAAGCGCGAATTCGTCATGAGCCTTGGGGCCAAAGGCGTGATCAACCGCAAAGATTTCGATTGCTGGGGCGTGCTGCCCGAAGTTGGCAGCGATGAATATACCGAATGGTTCAACGAAGTGCGCCGCTTTGGCAAGGCGATCTGGGAATTTACCGGCAAGGGCAATAATGTGGATATTGTTTTTGAACATCCCGGACAGGCCACATTCCCTGTCTCGTCTTTCGTGTGCAAGCGCGGCGGGATGGTTGTGATTTGCGCAGGGACATCGGGCTATAACTGCACTTTCGATGTGCGCCATGTCTGGTCACATCAAAAGCGGCTACAGGGCAGCCATTTTGCCCATCTCAAACAGGCCGCAGCGGCAAATAAGCTGATGATAGAGCGCCGGATTGATCCGTGCATGTCCGAGGTTTTCCCTTGGGTCGATATTCCCAAAGCGCATATGAAAATGTTGCGCAACGAGCATAAGCCGGGAAATATGGCCGTTCTGGTGCAAGCGCCGCGCGCAGGATTGCGCACGTTTGAAGATGCGCTTGAAGCGGGGCCAAAGCGCTAAGCATAGTCCCAGACAATCGCGGAAATCCTGCTGCGCGGCATGCTGCCGCGCAGCGTTTTCTATTGGAGCGTGTCGCGTTCATTCACAGTCACGCGCGCCACTCTACCCTTTCGGGGCCGCATGTCTTTTGCGCAAAACCGGTTCCCGGTTTTGCGCGACATACTCAACGGCCATAAATCTTTTCTAAACCCGGTTCTTTTAGGAGTGTCGCTATCTGGCGGGTGTTGCGCCTGCCCTGATGGAGCGTGTTTTGTGTCACATCTGTGGTTGATCGAGGCCCTTGCGGATTTGCGCGCCTATGCTGAAAGACATGGCCTGCCCGCGCTTGCCGAACATCTGGAAACAGCGATCGATCTGGCCCATCTGGAAATTGCCAATTCCGGCACTGACGGGGCAAAAACTGGCCCCCCCGATAGGGATGCACCCTGACGCCCCTGCCCGAAAATACCTTTGCGCAATGCCACATTGCGGCGCGCGCATAAAGGGGCTGGCCAAAGACAGTTCTGACACGGCGGCGCAGGTGCTACCCGTTTTGCGGATAGGTGATAATCGAGAGATAGCGCGCGGGCAGTTTTTCCAGCCCTTCCGGGCCATGCGGTGCATCGGCATCGAAAAACAGCGTATCGCCGGGGCGCAAATGATAAAGCTGGTCGCTATGGCGATAAAGCAACTCGCCCTCCAGCATGTAGATAGTCTCTATCCCGCCATGCTGAAAGATGGGGAATATATCCGATTCGGTGCTTAAAGTGATCAGATACGGCTCTACCATCACGCCGCTGGCATTCGCGCCGATATGGCCCAAAAGCGTATAATGATGCCCTGCCCGCGTGCCTGCGCGTTCGATTTCCACGCCTTCGCCCGCGCGGGTATGCACGGCTTCGCGATGCTCTTCAAAGCGGCGGAAAAATGCTGTCAGTGGCACGCTGAGCGCATTGGCCAGAATTTGCAATGTGGTCAGCGAGGGCGAGGTATTGCCATTTTCGATCTTCGAGAGCATCCCGATTGACAGGCCCGTAAGCCCCGCCAATTCTGCGACAGTCAGGCCCTTTTGATGGCGAAACCCGCGCAATTCGCGCCCAATCGCCACTTCCAGCACCTTTTCGCGCGTCTCGCGCAGGCAATGCGGATCTTGGCTCAGGCGTGGCGGCTGTGTGTCTGATTTGGCTTTTGACATGATGGCCCCTCTGACTTGGTTGCACAGGCCCGCGCGGCGCGGCGTGACACGCCAGCGCCAGATGCGAGACGACATGTTTCAGAGATGTTTCTTAGAATATTTTTGCCCAAAGGGAAATCGGCATCTCTTTTGCGTCTGCCAAGGGTTCTGCCAAAGGTGGCCCGTGCAGGGCCTGAGATCGCTGCAATGCAGCATAATTTTTCAGCATATCGCGGCAAAACTGGCGCATATTTAGGCAAAATGCCGGAAGCAGGCCAAGCGCATACCCCAAGCCAGAAGCCAGTATTGCGCGGGGCAAGGCCACTCCCGATACACAAGACACTTTACGTGAAACATTGCATCCCCGATGGCCTGATCCGGCAAGACAAGACCCATCGGGGATGCGCAACAGACGGCTGTCGCTTGGAGAGAGATGGGCATTTTTGAACAGGTTTCAACCATTGACATCAGAGCGCGCGGCATAGCCTCAGGAGCTTATGGCCTATGATGAAAAAAACCTTGCTGACAACCGCCGCTGCCACGGCACTTCTGGCAGCATCCCCGGCTTTGGCCGATTGCACGATCAAAGTGGGCGTGCTGCATTCGCTGTCCGGCAGCATGGCGATTTCCGAAACCACGCTGCGCGATGTGATGCTGATGCTGATCGACGGGCAAAACGCCAAGGGCGGTGTGCTGGGCTGCCAGTTGGAAGCCGTGGTCGTTGATCCGGCATCCGATTGGCCGCTTTTTGCAGAACTCACCCGCCAGTTGCTGACCGTCAACGAGGTGGATGTGATTTTCGGCGCCTGGACATCGGTGTCGCGCAAATCGCTGCTGCCTGTGCTGGAAGAATTGAACGGGCTGTTCTTCTATCCGGTGCAGTATGAAGGGCAGGAAAGCTCGCGCAATGTGTTCTACACAGGCGCTGCGCCCAATACCCAAGCCGTCCCGGCTGTGGATTACTTCCTTGAAGAGCTGGGCGTTGAAAGCTTTGCGCTGCGGGGGACAGATTATGTTTATCCGCGCACCACAAATGCCATTCTGGAAGCCTATCTTCTGGGCAAGGGCATTGCGCCGGAGGATATCTTTGTAAACTACACGCCGTTCGGCCATGCCGATTGGTCAACCATCGTCTCTGACGTGATTGCCTTGGGCGCTGGCGGCAAACAGGTGGGCGTGATTTCCACCATCAATGGCGATGCCAATATCGGCTTTTACACCGAGCTTGCCGCTCAGGGGGTAAGCGCGGATGATATTCCCGTGGTTGCCTTCTCTGTGGGCGAAGAAGAATTGTCGGGCCTCGACACTTCGCGCCGTGTGGGCCATCTGGCGGCGTGGAATTACTTCATGTCTGTGGATACCCCGGAGAATGAAGAATTTATTGCCGCATGGCATGCGTTTATCGGCGATACAAACCGCGTGACCAATGACCCGATGGAAGCCCATTACATTGGTTTCAACATGTGGGTAAACGCGGTGGAAGCTGCGGGCACAACAGATGTGGATGCCGTGCGCGAAGCCATGTGGGGCCAGGAATTCCCCAACCTGTCGGGCGGGATGGCTGTGATGAACACCAATCACCACCTCTCGAAGCCGGTTCTGATTGGCGAAATCCGCGCCGATGGCCAGTTTGACATCATCAGCCAGACAACGGAAATCCCCGGTGCGGCATGGTCGCCCTTCCTGCCGGAAAGCGCAAATCTGGTCAGTGACTGGAAAGAGCTGGAATGCGGGATGTTCGATACAGCGACCAATACCTGTGTTCAGCTGACATCGAATTACTGAGTGTGACACAGGGTGCGGGCCGTGGCCCGCACCCTACCCCGCCTTATGTGCCTGACACCATAACCGAAAGTCTCGCCTATGCTGCGCTTGCCCCGCCTTGCGGCCATTGCCGCTTGTCTGATCGCGCTTGCCTGTCTTGGTGCCCCCCCTCTGGCCGCGCAAACCGAGCCAGCCACGGGCAGCACCTCTCCGCTTCAGGATGTCTTGCAACAGGTGCAACCGCAGGTTGCCAACCCCTCGCGGGCCACGGTTGCGCAGGTGCTGAGCGCGCTGTTGCAGGCAGATGCGCCGGGCACTGTTGAATTTCTGCGCGCTTGGGCAGAGCGTGAAGTTTACGAGCGCCCCGCAGATGGGCTGTTCTTTTTCGCGCGTGACGGGGCCAGCCGCAACCTTGTGCTGATTGATATCGACACAGGCGCGGATATCGCCGAAGTGACCAGCCGCGAGATGAACCAGATCCGCCCCAATGCAGGGGTGCGGCGCGAAATCGGCGCCGCGCTGGTAAGTTTTGAATTGCTCAACCCCGACCCCGCGCGCCGTTTGGCGGCGCTGGAAAATATCGCGCGCAGCCCTGATTCTGAACAAATTGAACCCCTGCAAGCCGCCTTCGCCGTGGAGGAAGACAGCCGCATTGCCGCGCGCATGGAGCGGCTGCTAGACTTGCTGAATGCCCGCTTTGCCACGGAAACCGCCACCCGCGTGGATGCCATAGAGGGGCTGAACGGGGATATCAGCACCGAGGCGCGGCGCATTCTGAACCAGATATTGCAAAGCCGGGCCGAATTTGCGCCCGAACTCCCCGAAGGCGCGAATATCGCGCGCATACGCACCCCCGGTGAGGATATGGATTTGGCCGCCGCCTATGCCACGCTGGCCGAGGCCGGGCTTGTGCCCGCGCGCCCCGGCCGCAATGCCATCCGCGATGCCTTGCGCAACAATGTGGTGGATGGAACCGTGGGCGGCGTGCCTGTGCATCTGCTGGATAGTGACGAAAAGCGGCGCGAAGCCTATGCGGCCTTGGAGGCGGCGGGCATGGTCGCGCCGCTGGTGACAGAGGCCGATATGCGCGCCGCTGTCGCTGAATATGTATTCTTTGACGCCTATCTGGAACCTGATCCCGCTGTTACCGCTGCCGCACGCGCCAGGCTGGACAGCACGCGCACGGCGATTTCCATGTGGCAATTCCTTTCAATCTCGCTGGATGCCCTGTCACTGGCCTCGTTCTTCTTTCTGGCGGCCATCGGGCTTGCCATTACCTTTGGCGTCATGCGCGTGATCAACATGGCGCATGGCGAGTTTATCATGATGGGCGCCTATACCGGCTATGTGGTGCAAACTGTGATCCCCAATTACACCACATCGCTTGTGGTGGCGCTGCCTTTGGCCTTCGCGGTCACATTTGCCGCAGGCGTGGCAATGGAGCGCCTTATCATCCGCCATCTTTATACCCGCCCGTTGGAAACACTTCTGGCGACCTTCGGCATATCCATCGCGCTGCAACAATTGGCCAAGAATATCTTTGGCACGCAGGCCCGCCCGCTGACAGCGCCCGATTGGCTGGCAGGGGCTATTCAGGTGAATGATCTTGTCTCGGTGGCCTCTATCCGGGTGGCGATTTTTGCCATGGCGCTGGGGTTTCTGGTTTTGCTGCTGTTCATCCTCAACCGCACGCGGCTGGGGCTGGAAGTGCGCGCCGTAACCCAAAACCCCGGCATGGCCGCGTCGATGGGCATCAATCCCGACCGTATCAATATGCTGACCTTCGGGCTTGGCTCTGGCATTGCGGGCGTTGCGGGCGTGGCTATCGGGCTGGTGGCGCAAGTCACCTCAGAGATGTGCGCAAATTACATTGTCCAAAGCTTTATGACTGTTGTGGTGGGCGGTGTTGGGTCTGTCTTTGGCACGCTGGCAGGCGCCACGCTGATTGGCGCGCTGCAAAAGGGGATTGAGTGGTTCAACCCCGCCAATACGCTGGCGGCCCAAACCTATATGGTTCTCTTCATCATCCTGTTCATCCAGTTCCGGCCAAAGGGCATTGTTGCCCTGAAGGGCCGCGCTGCCGGAGATTAAGCGCATGTCCATGGATATTCCCCGCCCGTCGCTGGCCCCTGCCACGCCCCCCCGCCGCAGCTTTTTGCGCGATAACCCGTCTGTGCTGTGCTTGATGGGGCTTTTGGGGCTGTTCACCCGTGGCGTTACTGTTCTGTCCGAAGGGATGGGCATTGGCGCGATTTCCACCAATCTGGTGAAAATCCTTGGCATGACACTATGCCTGTGCCTGATCGCCATCGCGATGGATGTGGTCTGGGGCTATTGCGGTATTCTCAGCCTTGGGCATTTCGCTTTCTTTGGGCTTGGCGGCTATGCGATTGGCATGTGGCTGATGTATGCGCGTACTGAAATCGTGATCCGCGACAGCCTTGGGCGCGGCACGATCCCGCCAACAC